>NZ_JACJTV010000009.1 GCF_014698845.1 Coleofasciculus sp. FACHB-1120
TAGGGATTTCTGGAACCTTTAACTTCATGATTGTGTTCCAAGCCGAGCACAACATCCTGATGCACCCCTTCCACCAACTCGGTGTAGCCGGTGTCTTCGGGGGTGCCTTGTTCTCCGCCATGCACGGTTCACTGGTGACTTCCTCCTTAGTGCGTGAAACCACCGAAACCGAATCTCAGAACTACGGTTACAAATTCGGACAAGAAGAAGAAACCTACAACATCGTGGCAGCCCACGGCTACTTCGGTCGGTTAATCTTCCAATACGCTTCCTTCAACAACAGCCGTTCCTTGCACTTCTTGTTAGGTGCATGGCCGGTCATCGGTATCTGGTTCACCTCATTAGGAATCAGCACGATGGCATTCAACCTGAATGGTTTCAACTTCAACCAGTCAGTGATTGACAGCCAAGGCCGGGTCATCAACACTTGGGCAGACGTGATCAACCGCGCCAACCTGGGTATGGAAGTGATGCACGAGCGCAACGCTCACAACTTCCCCCTCGACTTGGCAGCTGGTGAGTCCACCCCAGTGGCTCTGGTTGCTCCTAGCATCAATGGCTAATCGTTAGAAACTCTAGCTAAATAGAAACGCTCTCCGCAAGGGGGGCGTTTTTTGTTTGAGGAAATAGAGAACGAAAGGATGCAAGAAAGCGAACTTTGCTTGGTAAGGTGAGCAAGCGTGCTGGAGTTCGTGTGGCTGCTCAGAGGTAGATAGAGGAATTAAAAAATATAAGCTCTCTCGCCTCTTATCTCTGCGCCCTTTGCGTCCTTGGCGGTTCGTTTAAATAAAAACAGTTGCAGCGAGAAGCGCGATCGCTCCCCATCTCAATCGCGATCGCTGTTAAGATACAAATCGCTATGCATCCTCCTTAAGCATTATGGGCAATACCTTCGGGCATCTATTTCGCATCACTACGTTTGGCGAATCCCACGGCGGCGGTGTCGGGGTGATTATCGATGGGTGTCCACCGCAATTGGAAATTTCTGCCGAAGAAATTCAGGTAGAACTCGATCGGCGGCGTCCGGGACAAAGTAAAATCGTCACACCACGTAAAGAAGCTGACTCCTGCGAAATTCTTTCCGGCGTATTTGAAGGCAAAACCTTGGGAACGCCAATCGCAATTTTGGTGCGAAACAAGGACACTCGCCCCCAAGATTATGATGAGATGGCGCAGAAATATCGCCCTTCTCATGCTGATGCGACTTACGATGCTAAATATGGCATTCGCAACTGGCAGGGTGGCGGCAGATCCTCAGCGAGGGAGACAATTGGACGAGTAGCTGCTGGCGCGATCGCTAAAAAAATCCTTCATCAAGTTGCCGGAGTTGAAATCATCGCCTATGTCAAACGCATCAAAGACTTAGAAGGCGTTGTCGATCCCAACACTGTCACCTTAGAACAAGTAGAAAGTAATATTGTCCGCTGTCCCGATGCAGAATGTGCAGAGCGGATGATCGAAAAAATTGAGCAGGTAGGGCGAGAAGGCGACTCTATCGGCGGAGTTGTAGAATGTGTTGCCCGTCATCTACCCAAAGGGCTAGGTTCGCCAGTATTTGATAAGCTAGAAGCAGACCTGGCAAAAGGTGTCATGTCTCTACCAGCAAGTAAAGGATTTGAAATTGGCTCTGGTTTCGCCGGTACTTTGCTATCGGGCAGCGAGCATAATGACGAATTCTCGATAGACGAAACCGGCGAAATTCGCACCAAAACAAACCGTTCCGGCGGGATTCAGGGGGGCATCTCCAACGGAGAAAATATTATTCTTCGGGTGGCGTTTAAACCAACAGCTACCATTCGCAAAGAACAGCGCACCGTGACCCGTGAGGGTGAAGAGACTATACTAGCCGCTAAGGGGCGTCACGACCCTTGCGTTTTGCCCAGAGCGGTGCCTATGGTAGAGGCAATGGTGGCTTTGGTGCTTTGCGACCATTTGCTACGCCATCAGGGTCAGTGCGGTACTTTAAAGCCTTGAGAGTGAAATGGAAACCAGCCCTTCTTCCGAGTTTTTGCTTCAGTTTTGGGGTGTGCGAGGCAGTATCCCCTCCCCTGGAAAAGATACCGTTCGCTACGGTGGTAATACCTCTTGTATAGAGATGCAAATCGGCGGGAAACGCCTGATCTTTGATGGCGGCACTGGATTGCGCCTGCTATCTAAAGATTTGGTAAACCAGCAGCAGTCAGTAGAAGCTTATATGTTTTTTACTCACTACCACTGGGATCATATTCAAGGAGTGCCATTTTTTAAGCCAGCGTTTATGGAGGGTAATTGCTTCCACATTTATGGGGCAGTGCCGCCAGATGCAGACTCCATGAAACAGCATTTCTGCGATCGCGTAATGCACTCAAATTCTCCAGTGCCACTGCAAGGCATGGAAGCTGACTTGAAGTTTTACGAGCTAATTTGTGGCGATACCTTTCAGGTGGATGATATCACCATTGAAACCGGCCCTCTAAACCATCCCAACGGCGCGATGGGATATCGGGTAACATGGCAAGGACACACAGTGTTCTACTGTACGGATACGGAACATTTGCCGGATCGCCCAGATGAAAATGTGCTGCACTTAGCCCGTGAAGCCGATGTCCTGATTTACGATGCCATGTACACCGACGAGGAGTATAACAACCCCAAATCTCCCAAAGTCGGCTGGGGACACTCGACTTGGCAGGAAGGGGTGAAAGTGGCGCAGGCAGCAAATGTCAAGCGGTTGGCAATTTTTCACCACGAACCGAACCACAGCGATGACTTTCTCGATCAAATTGAGACAGAAGTTCAAGAAGTCTCGCCGGGTTCCTTCCTCGCCCGTGAAGGGATGATTGTGCAGGTCAATTAAAAATGCAAAATTAAAAATTAGAAATAAACAATTTTATTTTTAATTTTTATTCGGTCGCGCATAAAAGCCCAGATGGTTCGCCACTGGGCGCTGTCGCATGGGAATGCGAGTATGAATCGGTGAGTTGAGCGATACGTCTAACGCATCGCGACGCTTTCCCTGACGACTCTCTACCACCAGCGTTGTCGAACCGCCGCCATCCAAGTTCAGCGCCCGATAAACACCCAACTCGGCAATAATATTTTGCAACTCAATTATACTGACGCCCTCACTGTAAAAACGCTGGCGACCATCAACCAGAATTAGCCACAATTTCTCGCCGCGTTCATCAGTCGCAACCACTGTGCGCGGAAATAACTTTTTTTGATCGCGGTTATCTTTCATCGCCACTAAGTTGCCGCGTTCGATGATTATTTCGCCACCTGCCAAAGCTTGAGCCGTATCCGCAGGACAACTCGCCTTGCTAATTTGGGCACGATTATCCTGAGAAAAACACAAAACAGGCCAGCCTCGCTCAAAGGCAGAGTAAGTCATGCCGTTGGAAATTGCTTGTCCTAAAACGCTTACGGGGTCGTCACTGTGGGGATAATATAACAGCCATTGCTCTTGGAATGGGTAAAAAAAGCTGCCATTGATTGCCAACTGCAAGTTAAATTCCCGCAAAAAATCACTGGTTGTTTGGGCTACGGTTTCTTTTCCTTGAGTAGGCTTACCAGGCGTCACTAACACCCCAATTCCTGGCGCTTTTAGGTCGATAGTGACAACGTGGATCGTCAGGGGGCGCGGTGTTGAGCGGGGAATGCGCCGATAAACGATACCTTGAAATAGCGGTTGCTGAACGTCGGTGCGGGGTGGACGACTTAGACACGAAATACCATAAAAGACCCCATAGAGTACCAGGGACAACAGCAACAGACTAATGGCAATGGCATTTAGCGATCGCTTCCAAGAAATTTTGCGTCGTTTGCTCATGGTGTTTGAGGATTTTTCGACCACCGATTATCCCAAGATATCCTCTCCTTTTAAAACAAGTGCCGCGATCGCATTCTCAGTGCTAAGAGCGATCGCGCATCATTGAATTACCACTTAGGATAAAAAAGAGTTTTAAGTTCGTAGGACGAAAGCCATGCGATTACAGTGGTTACTGTGGGGAGCAATCCTCAGCATTGGGCTGTCAGCACTGCCCGCTCAAGCACAGATAACAGATGCGAAAGTAGCGGCATTCGCAGAAGCGCTCAGGAAGGCAGCACCCCAAACCGGAAAACAGGACGATGGACTCTACAGCGACTGGCAAATCAAACTAAACAACATTCCCCGCTGGTCAAAACAATGCACTGGACGTTCCCTAAGCACAGCGGAATTTGAAGCAAATCCCGCCACCGCACGGAAAGTTGTAGAGTGCATCATGGGCAATATTCTTCGCCAACAGTATCAAGCGGCAGGTAACAATGAATCCGTAGCGGTACAACGGGCGGCTGCTTGGTGGATGACAGGCGATCCCACCCGCTATAACAGTAAAGACATCGCCGCCTACATCCAAAGAGTTTCTAGTTTCTACCAGCAGTCACGCTCAAATTCATCCGCAGTACCGCCTGCCTCAACCCAACCCAAACCGGCTACTCAGCCAGCGGCTAAACCAACTCCAACTCCAACGCCTTCACCCACCTCAAACCAGCCACCCGCAAAACCCCCTGTCACAGCGGCGGCGGCTACTAATTCAGCAAAAATTTCTGATATCCATGTAGGGGCACTGGTGGAAGCGTTACGGCGGGCAGCACCGCAAACTGGCACTTCTGATGATGGACTCTACAGCGAGTGGCAAGTTAAACCAGACAACATTGCCCCCTGGTCACAACAATGTATCAATCGGGAACTCACACCGGCGCAATTTGAAGGCAGCCCCGTAACTGCACGAAGCATTCTGGTGTGTGTCATGCGTGACGTGCTGCGGGACGAGTTTCAGGCGAGTGGCAACAATGAAGCGGTAGCCGTACAACGGGCTGCTTCCTGGTGGATGACAGGCGATCCGACCCGCTATAACAGTAACGAAACTGGCCCTTATACAGAAAAAGTTCTTGGTTTCTATCAAGAGTTGCGCTCAACTTCATCGGCTGCACCACCTACCTCTAACCAGGCAACGACCAATTCGGCGACGGAGCCGAAGTTATTTCCCCATCGCTAAACTGTTCGTAGTAGGGCACCCGAACCTGGAAGAGGGAGCAATTTCTTTTCCAGGGTAAGTTTTTTATCCTTTTTCCCTAGCGAAGTCCGGGAATGCTGCCTCTAGGAGGATCTTCCTCCTAGAGGCAGCAGCCAATAAAATCAACATTCCTAGTGCAGCGTGAATTCTCCTGAAGAAAAGATATTTTCCCACTTCATGCTCAAGGAAATCCATGAGCAATCAGAAGTTGTCCGAACTTGTTTAGAGGCTTTCTCAGAAATTCGTTTCAACGATCAACAGCCACGGCTTGGATTCACTCAACAACCTCTAAACTTAGGTTTATCATCCAACTTTTACGATGGTATAGACCAGATTAAAATTCTTGCTTGTGGCAGTAGTCTTCATGCCAGCTTGGTAGGTAAATATCTATTAGAGCAAGTGGCTAAAGTGCCAACAAGCGTACACTATGCCTCAGAATTTCGGGATGCACCATCGCCTGCAACTCCGAATACTCTCATTGTTGGCGTTACCCAATCTGGAGAAACCGCAGATACTCTCGCTGCCTTAGAAATAGAAAAACAGCATTGTTCTGGTGAAACTCGATTTTTAGGAATTACCAATCAGGCGGGAAGTTCCTTAGAAAAGCTGGTAGATCGTACAATTCATACTTTGGCAGGAAGTGAAGTAGCGATCGCTGCCACCAAAACCTTTGTCGCTCAGTTGATAGCGTTTTACTGTTGGGCGCTTGATGTAGCATACTGCCGTCAAACTCTATCGAGCGATCGCCTGCATCAAATCCTCACGCAATTGCACCGAATCCCCGATCAAATTGATTTAATTTTACAAAGCCAAAAGCACGTCATCGAGCCGCTAGCCAAAGATTTTACCCATACCCAAAACTGCATTATTTTAGGGCGCGGGATTAATTTTCCCATTACTCTGGAAGCAGCACTGAAACTCAAAGAAACCAGCTATATGCACGCAACAGGTTATCACGCTGGAGAGTTTTTGCATGGCCCAATTGCGATGCTAGATTCTTCTGTAACTGTAGTAGCGATCGCAATGCCCGGAGTTGTTTATGAAAAAATCCTTGCTAATGCCCAAAAAGCAAAAGCAAGGGGGGTTCAGCTCATTGGGGTGACATCCACAAACAATTCAGAAATTACTGGCTTATTTGATCGGATGTTGACTGTCCCGGAGGTGGACGAATTACTTTCTCCCATCCTGACAGTTATTCCGCTGCAACTCTTAGCCTATTACACGGCTGTTCACCGGGGATTAGATGTCGATCGCCCCAGAAATTTGACGAAGACTTTGACTGTGGATTAACCTTTTTATTTCAGAAATTGCGATCGCTTAATTCCCATTTCCTGGCAAGAAGTAACGTAGCCGCCATTGTCCGCGAGTCCGCACAAAACTGACGCGGTAATCGGTTTCTGAATCGTACGCATAGCGGTTGAGAACCCAACCTTTTTTACCATTCCCGAGTTTCACTGGCGTCCAACCATCGATAACCTTTTCCTTCACCTCTTTCTGCATCTGCTCGGGTAGGCTGTTAAAGGTATTCCCATCAAACGCTACAAAATCGTAAGACACCACCCCCACAATTTTGCTACCTGCCTTAGGTTCTGCACGGACGTTGACGTTTTGTCCTAAAATTGCCAGTTGTCCAACATTCGGTTTATCTGGACGAATCGACTCTAGCGCTTTTGCGACATCTGGACACACCCAAACATCAGATCCCGGTTCTTTGTTCGCTACCTTTGCCTGATTATCGGTAGCACAACCTAAACTAATAGCCTTATCCATGTATGCCCAAAATTTAGAATTTTTGTCATCAATCTTGTAGCTGTCTAAATTCAGCGTCCCCCCATAGTTCCATTCAGTTTCTGAGGTGACAAGCGTGCGAATAAAATTAGCATCCCGCCTGCGAATGGCATCTAAAAGACGCACATGAAACTGAAAAAACGAACTTTTGTCTGGCGGAATCGGTTGAGTCCCCGTTGGTTTTGAAGTCGGCGGCGTATCCGGTAGAGGTGATACTGCCACAGGTGGGGGTGTTGTTGGATTTTCCCTTGGAGGTATTGTCGGTTCTAGTGTCTCCGTTGTCGCTGGAGGGGATGGAACTTCAGTCCTGGGTTGTGGTGCTTGGCTGTTGCGGTAGCTAATCGTTGCTAAAGTGGAACCTGCGATCGCTCCTATGGCGATCGCGCATATTATTAAAATTTGATAAGGTTTCATTGTCCCCTCCTGTTATTTATTCTAAGTTCCTGCCTTTTTAATGCCTTATTTTTGACGGAGCCAGTGCAAATCCTACTTGTTTGCTTTTACTGCCTAGCGGATTAACTTGCTAAGGCGGCTGGGTATTTATTCTCTTTTTTTTACTCATAGCAACACCCTTACCAATCATTTCTTGACGGGAAAATAACTTATAAAACTTATTTTGAGCTTTCTAACTAGGAAGTCTTATCAATTGAGATGCCACTTTGTTCATTCGTCACATGATTTCTAAGTTTTTTTGGAGATAAAGCTTTTTAATTGAGTGCCATTTTCAATAACTGTCACAACTTCATTGCCTTTTGTAGAGTTAATTATTCTATTTAAATTAAATTGTCATAACATTTTACTTTTCTGATACAAATCAGGTATCTCACTCCCTGAGACGGGAGTGTTGTTACGGTAGAAAAAGGGAGATACTAAGAAGATTAAGTGTAACGTTTAAACAGGGGAATTGATATCAGCTCGCTTTCAAGCTTTTTACTCAATTAGACGCTTGATTAATCTAAATGTTTCCGACTGTAAGTTTGAGAAATCCAAAACAGTCTTTTAGATTTTATGAATTAATAATAGACTAAGGTCATATAGCCATCCTAAACGATTCGAGAAGATGAGATACCCGACTTCTCTAGGAAATCGGGTATCTCAACAGCTGGCTCACAACTCAAATAGGATTGCTATATCAATTTCTAAAGTCCTGAGTTACCAGAACTGCTGACGATGGTATGACGGGGTCTTTTTTTATGATCTTGTTGCTTTGCTTGCCACCTAGCTTTCCAATCTCGAAGGGCGATCGCTGTTCTGGTGGTAGGAGGAATATAATTTGGTGAATTTGCTTCTGGTTTCTTCTTATCTAAACCTTTCTCTGAAGGACGCTGAGTCGTCATAAACTGGGCTAAATTGTCTTGAGGCGATTCCCAGCCAAAGGCCTGCATAATCGCTGCCGCAGATTGGTAACGTTCGCGTAAAGAGATTTTCAGCATTCTATTGAGAATTTTGGCAAAGTCTTTACTGACGGATACCGCATCTTGCCACTGAATCTCACCCGTAGAGCGATCGCTATCAAATTCTAACGGTGCTTTCCCACTCAACAAGTAAAGACACGTCACGCCTAACGAATAAATATCGCTGGCATACACAGGACGTAGTGAAAATTGTTCCGGCGGTGCAAATCCAACCGTGCCGATAAACTGGGTAGTGTGCTTCTGACCTCCCGTATCGCTTAAAGGAACCATCTCCTCTTTGACAGCACCAAAGTCAATCAATACCAGCCTTCCATCGTCCTGGCAACGGATGATGTTCTGGGGCTTAATATCGCGGTGAATCACATTATTGCCGTGGATGTACTGCAACAATGGCAGAATTTGACGGAGAAAATATTTAACATTCTCTTCCGATAAGGAACCTCCGCGCCGCACCAGGCGTGCGAGGGTGTACCCTCGAATATATTCCTGAACTAAATAAAATTCTCCCTCATTTACAAAGTAATCCAGCAGCATGGGAATTTGAGAATGACTACCCAACTTACTGAGGATTCTTGCTTCTTGCTCGAAGCGTTTCCGGGCTATTTGCAGTCCAATCGGATCGGTAAACTTTGGGCACAGCTGCTTAATCACGCACAAAGGATCGCCTGGCAAGTTGGCATCTCTGGCTAAAAAGGTAATCCCAAAGCCACCTCTACCCAACATTCGCAGGATCTCATAGCGATCGCGAAACAATCGCTCGCTACCACACAGCTGCCCTAGTTCAGTTTGCTGTAAAACATCTGAGTGAAAAGTTGACAGATTTGTGGGTGGGAAATTCATGACCGTCACTGGCAGGAGGAGGGCAGGAGGGGGGCAGGATCTGCGCTATGCTCCTAGTCTAGATCCCAGTTGTGATAAAAAGCAGAGCGTAATTTTTATTTCCTGATGGTATGGCAATCAGCGGGGATGCACAACCTTCCGCAGTAATATTCCCAGGTAGATCGTTCTGAATGTAGAGACCGGATGATTCGGTCTGTACAATTAAGATGCAAAATTTGCGAGCCGAATCGGGCTTATGACCATGAATACTACACTACAGCGAGTCTTTGACCAAGGTCGTGCTTTAAAAATTATTACCGGATTGAATAACTTCGATCCGGAGCGAGTCGCCGCCACCGTTAAGGCAGCCGACCTAGGCGGTGCTACTTTCGTCGATATTGCCGCAGAACCCAATTTGGTGCGGTTGGCTCGTCAGTTGACAAATCTGCCAATTTGCGTGTCGGCAGTAGAGCCAGAACTGTTTGCGATCGCAGTGGAAGCTGGAGCGGATTTGATTGAAATCGGCAACTTTGATAGTTTTTACGCGCAGGGACGGCGGTTTGAAGCAGAGGAAGTATTAGCGCTGACCCAGGCGACGCGATCGCTGCTGCCAAATATTACCTTGTCTGTCACTGTGCCCCATATTCTGGAGCTAGATCGGCAAGTTCAACTCGCAGAAACGTTAGTAAAAGCTGGTGCCGATATTATCCAAACCGAAGGTGGCACTTCCTCAACCCCAACTCACGCCGGTACGCTGGGACTGATTGAAAAAGCGGCTCCTACCTTAGCAGCAGCTTACGAAATTTCCCGCGCTGTTTCCGTCCCAGTCCTTTGTGCTTCCGGGATTTCCAGCGTTACCGCACCGATGGCGATCGCTGCGGGTGCTGCGGGTGTCGGTGTCGGTTCCGCCATCAATCAACTCAACAGTGAAGTCGCGATGGTGGCAGCTGTTCGTAGCTTGGTGGAAGCGCTATCCACTGTCAGCCGCGAAGTATTCATGCGTAATCCCTAAGCGGTCAGAGTGATGAGTGATGAGTTTTGAGTGAATCTCGGCTAAGGAACGTGGATTAAACAACTTGCACTGATTCACATTCTGTAGGGACATGGCAGTACCATGTCCCTACGCCAGAAATCGGAGGTTAATCGATCCGCCCTCAAAACTCAAAACTCAAAACTCAAAACTTATCCCAAGCAGTCTTTCAAGCTATAAACCACTTGCTCCTGTTCCTCTAGAGAAAGTTCTGGGAACATGGGCAAGGACAAAACCTCGTGACAGACTTGCTCCACCACAGGGAAGTCCCCAGATTTGTAGCCTAAATTCTTGTAAACCGGCTGTAGGTGTAAAGGCAGGGGATAGTAAACCATCGAACTAACGCCTTGCTGCTGTAGCTGATTGCGAACCTCATCCCGATAGCTGCCGTTCCTGGATTGGGTGAGGCGAATCGTGTATTGATTCCAGACACAGCGACCTCCTGGCGTTTCTTGCGGCTTCACCACCCCAGGCACCGGCTCTAACAGTCGGTGGTAATGCTGTGCAACCGAGCGACGCAGGTCATTCCACGTATCCAGATAACGCAGTTTGATTTCCAGAATGGCGGCTTGTAGAGCATCCAAGCGGCTATTAATGCCAGTTGCTTCATGATGGTAGCGATCGCGCATTCCATGCTCCCGCAGCATTCGCACAGTAGACGCGATCGCCGGATCGTTCGTCGTCAGGGCACCGCCATCCCCACAGGCACCCAGATTCTTAGTAGGAAAGAAACTAAAGCAGCCAATATGCCCGATGCTGCCGACTCTAGATCCTGCCCACTCAGCGCCTGTGGCTTGGGCACAGTCTTCAATCACCGCTAGATTATGAGCCTGTGCTACCTCCAGCACTGCCGTCATATCCACCGGCTGCCCAAACAGGTGAACCGGCATAATGGCGCGAGTTTTAGGGGTAATCGCCTTTTGCAGCTGGTTGATATCGAAATTCAACGTATGAGCATCAATATCGACAAAAACCGGCGTCGCCCCCACCACGCTAATTACCTCAGCAGTGGCAATAAAGGTGAAAGGCGTCGTAATTACCTCATCCCCTGGCCCAATCTGTAAAGCCCTGAGAGCTAGATACAGGGCATCTGTACCAGAATTACACCCCACACACTCTGAAACGCCCACGTAAGCTGCAAACTGTTGCTCAAAGCCTGCAACCAAAGGGCCACCAATATAACGACCAGAAGCCAAGATGCCTAGAACGGCTGCATTTACTTCTTCACTGATAATTTTGTACTGCCGCGACAGGTCTAGGGGGGGAATATTATTCACTCGTTGACACCACAAATTTTTATCTACATAGAACCAAATTTTGTTCAGAAAGGGAATCCACGCCTCACCATCCTTTTTGATTCAGAATGCCGAACTTATCAAATTGTTTCGCAAAAGTCGGCACATGGAGCGACGATAACAGGAGAAAGAGGCAGGGGCACAGAGGACAAGCGGAGCATTCCTGTTTTCACTCAGTCCTCAGTTCTCAGTTCTCAGTCCTCAGTCTTCAGTCCTCTTCCCTCAGCAATCAAAACTTCCTCAACCCTGCCAGAATTAGGAAGAAATCGAGACATCATTTTGACTTGTGGATTCTTTAATCGCACTGAACTTTACAGACCTTATCTTGGCGTTGGGGATGATGGCAGTTGCCATTGGTTTATCCAGGATTCAACAACTTGGATTAGAAGGGCAATTGGCGATCGCGACTGGTCGCACTATTATCCAGCTGTTGGGCGTTGGATATGTATTAGCCTTCGTCTTTGCCTGGAAAAATCCTTGGGCAGTTTTGGCACTGTTGATGGTGATGCTGAGCATTGCTGCAATTGTTGCTCGCAATCGCATCGGCAAGAAAATTCCCCAAGTATTGCCCGTGGTGTGGGGGTCGATTTTGGTTAGTAGCGCCCTGACATTGAGTTACACCACGTTGTTGATCCTTCAGCCGCCAATTTGGTATGAACCCCAATACCTGATTCCTTTAGCGGGAATTGTACTAGGAAATGCGATGAATGGAGCAGCGATCGCAGGTGAACGCTTGAGCAGCACCGTCAACGCTAGCCGCACCGAAATTGAAACCCATCTGAGCTTAGGTGCAACGCCACAACAGGCGGTTGCACAGTACCGCAAAGATTCCATCCGCGCCGGTTTGATTCCCACTCTCAACCAAATGATGGTTGTTGGAGTTGTGACATTACCAGGAATTATTACAGGTCAGCTATTGAGTGGTGTTGACCCGCTGAATGCTGCCTCCTACCAAATCTTAATTATGTTTATGCTCGCTTTTACCAACTTAGTGACAACTTTGTTAGTCACCCAAGGGCTTTGCCGCCAGTTTTTTACAACCGAAGCCCAACTCAAGAATTCCTAAAAATTAAGAATGGGTTCTCTTAAAAAGAATTACTGGTTAGTTTGACTTAAATTTGGCAACAGTCTGATTACGACCTTGCATCTGTGGCGTATTCGGATGACAGATGCAAAATGTAATCCCAATTCACCTGGATAAGTCAACAGCAAGAACTAACCCGACGTTAGCATTCGTTGGGTTGAGACAAAAAACAGAACCGACCCTAATAAAAGTTTTTACTCCTAGCTAACCTTGGGATATTTGTTAACCAACGACCCATCTGGAGTGTAGAGTTCAAGAGGAATGCGGGCATTATCGCTAATCGCTTCCAGTGCATCTCCTAGCGTTCGCAAATGAGTCGCTATCCCAGCTTGAGCATTAGAATCTCCCCTCAATTGTGCGGCGTTTACGGTTTGCGTCACCATCTGCATATAAGCAGGTGTCAACTGAACTCTGATTAACTGACTGGTGACAGTATATTCGCAGACTTTCGGCGTCCCAGCGCAGGTTGTAACAAGGTCGGTACTCGCTTTTTGCAAAAGGCTGGCATACCCTAGTTGTATTTCTGCTTGCCTAAGTTCGGCTTTATAAGAACTTATCAGAGCATCGCCTTGGTTGTAGAAAAAGGTGCCTCTAGGAATTTTTTGAAGGTTAACAATTGCATTGCGCCAGTTCATCACCGCTAATGTCCATTGGTTGAGCTGTTCATAATTTTTGGCACTGCGGGCGATGTTTTGAGCAAAATTGTAGGCGTTAGCGGCCATTTGTTCTTTGTTTTTGCGATCGCGTGCTGCTGACAATTTGGGCAGATTAGTCGCCAGTAGTTGCTGCGCCTCCGGACGGGCAGTCGTACCGACCGGAATCGCCTTGAGCCGGTTGATTGCCATCTCCCAGTTCGTTTCAGCCAGCCGCCAAGTGGCGATCGAATTCGCTACCCCTTCACGGGCTTCTGCTACCTGAAGCCCTTCTTTTGCAGCGTCGAGGTTTTTTAGCGCCTGACGCTCGGCATTTACTCGCCCATTGGTGGCGGCTAGATTTGTTCGATAGTCCTTAATTTTCTGCTGAGCCAGTTGGTAGACCGTGCTATTTTTCGGCACAGGTTCCAAAAGCGCGATCGCTTCTCGCCATAGCTTCTGAATCTCTAACCATTCTGTCGCTGAATGGGGAGGATTTTGGCTCTGCCTAGCCGCCGCCGAACCTTTACTCAAAGCCATTACCAGCTGATCGAGCAATTCGGCTTGCTGCGAATTGTCGGTCAATTGCTTCTGAGCTTCAGAATAAGAACCAGACCAGAATGGAATCAGCTTCAAAAGGCGGATTGCCTCTTGTTGTTTCTGCCTTGCTTCTAGGATTTCTTGCCCGGTTTTGGGTCGCTGAAGGGTTGCAGATGCCTCCTGGGTCAACGCTTGTGCCGTGAGTAGCGGCGTACAGGTTCCGATAACGCAGGGACGTGTCAAAGCGTAGAGCGTGAACAGAAACGTTAATAAACCCACCCCTGTGCTTGCCAACAGTACCGGCAGTGGTAAGCGCTTTAGCTTCCCAACCAGCGAAGTGGGTGGTGCCTCACTTTTAACCTCCTCCGACGGCTCATCCGACTCTAAAGTGAGTTCATCGGCAGGGAGGGAGGAAGATTCATCAATCGTTGATGGTTGGTCGATTTCTGCTGGATCGACCACCCCAACCCTGTCATCTGTCGCTGCTGGTGTATCGCTGGGGAGATTTTCCGGAATTGTCTTCTCGCGCCTCAATTTTTTGGGCGGATTTTTGACTTCTGTGGAATTTGGGATGGTCTCCTCGACAACAACCGGCTCATCAGCCAGCGCAGTCGTTGACGTTGACGCAACCGGCAGATCGACACTAAAGGCATGGAAAGCATAGGGTTGCTTTTGCCCCACGACTCTTAGATATATCTGTACTTGGTGGGCAAATTCCGGTTGCAGACTTTTGAGAGTTTGCTCTAACGTTCTAAACGTTTGTTGTGAGTCAGGCAGAAAATCCGCTGGGTGCTGCGTCAAAATAATCAACGCTTCCTGCGGTAAGGCACACCGAACTTGAAAGGGAATCTTTTCCGGTAATGCCGAGTAAAGGCGATTCTGTAAAATTCGCCCCAGTACCTGTAATTCGCTTTCGCGGGCTACTGTTTCCATTCAGCAACACCCTCCGTTTCACTTTCTTCCATTTTGAAGCAGGACAGCTAAAAAGCTTGTTCAATTTTCTACTTTCAAGTAGAGGAATCGCATCAGTAGTGCTTGCAATAATTAAAAAATCTGAAACTTAGTCCTAGCTACAGCGAATTGGCTATTGCTTGCAATACTAGGGCTTACCATTAACAACTGTACGGGCACGCGGCTAAGGTGTTAGCTGACTGAACTCAACTTATGAAGACCGATACTCCACTGCTATCTGAACAAGTCATCCTGATTACAGGCGCTTCTACTGGGATTGGCGCTGCTCTGGCGAAACTTTTAGCCACTCAGTCGCTGGGAATCAGGCTCGTCTTAGCAGCTCGAAACCAGGAAAAATTGGAGGAAGTAGCAACTTTCTGCCGCAAAGCCGGTGCTGATGTGCTGGTTGTTCCCACCGATATCTCTCAAGTTGAGCAGGCTAAAGCTTTGGCAACTAAAACAATTGACCATTTTGGGCGCGTGGATGCCTTGGTCAATAATGCTGGATATGGACAGATGGGACCCGTAGAGTTGATTCCATTTGAGGCAGTGCAGCAGCAGTTTCAGGTCAATTTACTCGGTCCGCTTGCCTTAATTCAAGCTTTAATTCCAGGAATGCGCGACCAAGGAGGTGGACGAATCATTAATATTAGTTCCCTCGGCGGACGGCTCGCGTTTCCCTTTGGGGGATTGTATAGTTCCTCTAAATTTGCTTTAGAAGGAATTAGCGATGCGCTCCGCATGGAATTGGCTCCATTCAATATCAAGGTCAGTGTGATTGAACCAGGGCCAGTCAGTACGGAGTTTTTCGCGGTAGCAGCGCAACGAGTTGAGCAAGCGATATCAACTCCACAAGATACCCCTTACCGGGCTGCTTTTGAGCGGCTAGAAGGACTAGAGGAACGAACCAGTAGTCGAGCTTGGACTTCTGAACGGGTTGCTAAAGTGGTTGTGCGATCGCTCACCGACCGTCACCCTCGTCCCCGCTACGTGGCTGCCACTGGGGGAGATATTCTGCTGTTTTTAATGAACAAGGTGCTGCCTACCAGGGCGGTTGATGCTTTCTGGCAGCGTTTCTATGGAATTGATAAAGTCGCCAAAGACTGGCAAAGTCGTCAGAAACAGGGGTAATCGGGATTGGGGAATTGTCACTCGTCACGATTGTTCCTCATTCGTCTTTGGTTTGTTGCGACTGCCTAATGACGAATCACCTTTTTCTCAATTACCATAACCCCTTACCCGTCCCTCATCTTTAAATTGCCATTCATGGATTTACTAGAATATCAAGCTAAAGAATTATTTCGGGAAATGGGCATCCCTGTTTTGCCTTCTCAGCGAATTGACCATTCCAGAGACCTAAAGGGTTTGCAAATTCCCTACCCGGTTGTTCTAAAATCACAGGTGCGTGCTGGTGGACGGGGTAGAGCTGGTGGAATTCGGTTTGCAGAAAATACGATCGATGCGATCGCGGCAGCACGAACGATTTTTAATTTGCCAATTCTGGGTGAATATCCCCAAGTTTTGCTGGCAGAAGCAAAATACGATGCCACTCGTGAATTTTATTTAGCTGTCACCCTAGACTACGAGCTTCGTCGCCCGGTGCTACTGGGTTCCTCACAAGGAGGTATGAACTTGGAAGCGGTGATGGAGCTTCTTCAGCAAGTCGTTGTAGACCAAGAATTTTCCTCTTTTTATGCCCGCCATCTGACCCTGAAAATGGGACTCCAAGGTGCCTTGATCCAGTCAGTTAGCACCGTTGTCGAAAAGATGTACCATCTGTTTGTCCAAAACGATTTGGATGGAGTGGAAATCAATCCTCTGGGTGTAAGTCCTACAGGCGAACTGATGGCTTTGGATGGCAAAATTACAGTCAATGATGCTGCCCTCAGACGCCATCCTGCTTTAGCTTCTCTCGCGGCAAAAATGCCTCAATCTGATATTGCTAAGGAAACTCCTACAGAAATCGATCCAGGGAAGTTTCTACCCATTCAGAACTGGCTAAATCGAGATGGTAATATTGGGATTCTCTGTAACGGCACCAGCTTGGCGATGGCAATGGTTGATTTGGTTTACAACGCTGGCGGCAAGCCGAGACTTTGCCTAATTGTGGGTGAGGAGGCAAGTGGAAATTTGACACCCGTATCTTGGAGAGAACAGCTCGAACAAGCGCTGGAGCGTCTCACCCAAAATAAAAACATTAAAGTATTACTGGTTAATATTTTGGGCAATACCGCAGCGAGTCAGGAAGTCGTTGCAGTTATCGATGAATATTTGCAACGAAAAGTTAGTGAAATGCCAGAGCATCCACAGCGAATGACTCGACGGGTTGGTACACCCAGCCCCAAAGACCCTCGCACTCGGATCGGCGATCGCAGACCGGAATTTCTCAGCCAGCTTCCCCAGTTTGTTGTCCGCTTGGCGGGTAGTGAACTTGACAAAACCCAAGAGCCTCTAGCCGCGATGCCCGTACACTGGAGCGATAGTCTAGATGACGCCGTTGAACAAGCGATTTCCCTAGCCAAGGCAGCAGCTAAAAGTAGATCGGCTTCCAGCACCAAACTGTGAGGCAAGGTGATTTTAGCGATCGAGCCTTCATCCTGTTTTGCTTGGCAATAGAGTTACATTCAGGACGTTGACTCGCTACTCTCAACCGGAATAGAGGTGTGGGAGATGTTAGATCCCTGCATTTGTATTAGACCTCATGTTATTAGACCTCATGTGCTGTTCGCGCACGAACGTTGCATGAAAAAATAGACTTTGGTAAAGGATCATGAAATTAACGCCAGACAGTAAAATCCTGATACAAGGCATCGCAGAACCACTTGCGGCAACCTACACTGCCCGAATGACCGCTTACGGCACTAAGGTAGTAGCTGCGGTCAGTGCCGGTCACGGAGGTCAAACACTGGATGGCATTCCGGTGTTCGACTTGGTAGAGCAGGCGATAGAGTCGGTCGGAGCGGTTGACATTAGCATTATCTTTGTTCCGCCTTACTCGGCGCTTGATGCTGCACTAGAAGCGATCGGAGCCGGTATCCGACAAATTATTCTCATTACAGGCGGGATTCCTCCCCTGGATATGGTTCGGCTGCTCAGAAAGGCAGAGGCAACTCAAACTCTCATCGTCGGCCCCAGCAGTTCTGGGATTATTGTTCCTGGTAAGGTTTTACTAGGTACTCATGAAACTGAATTTTATAGTCCTGGCTCGGTGGGACTGCTCAGCTGCTGCGGCAATCTCACCTACGAAGTAGCCTGGGAAATGACACGAGCTGGTTATGGTCAGTCGATTGCCGTCAGTATTGGCAGTGAGCCGTTTGTCGGATCTTCTGTCGTGGAATGGCTGGAAATTTTGGCAGGGGATAAAAACACGAAGGTAATTGTTTTAGTGAGCCATATCGGTTCCAATGATGAACAGGCGGCAGCAGAATACATCGTCGCTGCACTTGATAAGCCAGTAATTGTATACTTTGTCGGTCGCCTACTTCCCCAAGAAAAAATCCTAGGGCCAGGGAATGCACTTGGTTTTTGGCGTCAGGAAGCGATGCACGCTTCTCCACAGGCTGAACTTGCCGCCGAACAGACACCTGAAAATCGAAAAATTGCCGCCTTCAAGCAAGCGAAAATTCCAATAGCAGAGCGCCCTTCCCAAATTCCAGATTTGGTGAAAAAGGCGCTCAAAAAGTCGGGCTGAAGATTGAGTTAAAAAGGGAAGAGGGAGAGAAGCAGTCGCGATATTCCTCCCTCTTTGAAGTGTTCTAGCGGGCGGGTGCTGATGGACGATTAGCAAAGATTGCTTTGGAGGAAGATTCGCCTGCTAATCGCATCTGCCGCGTCACTTGTAAGCTTAGCAATGCCGTAACGCTCCACTGTCCTAAGATTGTCAGAAAAACGGGAATTGCGGAGGCTTCTTTTGCAGCTATCCAGGGAAAGGCGGTAAGCAGCCAGATACCAGAGCTTTGATAAAATGGCATCGACAGCAAGGTAAAAAAGATTGGGGGAAATACAATCAAGGCGATTACCGTTATGCCTGCCCAAAGCGATCGCTTCTCTGTTTTCAGAAATAGCAGCGTCTGAACGATACCCGCCAATATCAAGATCCAGTTGAGGCTCACAATCAAACCTAGAATCGCTGAAATTTTGTGAGTGTTTTGAGGCCAAGACAAAATCCAAGCGCCCCAAATTACGGTTTTAATTCCCAAGTTTACTGCTACTGCCACCAGTGAGGGGCTTTTTTCACCCCACAGCAAATCTTGTATTAAGTTACTTTTCCAGAACCCTTTACGGTTAGAAATGCTGTCCCGCCGGTAACGCGCCCAATCCTGCAAGGCTTGACGGTGAGGGGACAAAGCAGCAATTAAACCCAAAAACCACAGCAGGTTTACGCTTTCTACAAGGGACAGATCTCCCCACAAAGATGAAGATTCAGCAATTTTTGCCGGATTTAAGTTGTTTTGCAGACAAAAACCTAGAAGTAGTAATTCAAAGCAAGCGACTATCCAGTAACTTTGTTTTTTGCTGAGAAGCGTAGCGTTAGAATTAGAAAAACGCCGATTTAAGGCTTGCCAAATCCAGTAAGTCCACAAACCAAAATTTAGAAAGGTAAAGGCGTCAGCTAACAATAAATTACTACCAATCGGTATGTAAAACCATTGCCAACTGTATCGACCTGAATTGCTCCAATCAAAATTTGCCTGCGAAAACAGATACGCAGACGAATTCATTAAGCTTAGCAAAGGCGAAGCAAATACAAAAGTTAAAAAGCTGGCTGACGCAGCTTGAAATCCGCTCAAAAATCCATAAAGTAAGGCAGCGCTATAGAAGAAACAGTAACTAGCACCTGAGAGCAAATAAAAGCTCACCAGAAGGTAAAAAGGTACACCGGCACTAATCGCAGACCAGCAATGTAAAGGGAGTGCTAGGGCTACACCCAGATAAACTAAAATAGGCACTCCCAGGGTTTTTCCCGTCAAAATGCTTTGGCTAGACTGGGGGCTCAATCGAATGAAATTGAGGGTGCCTCGACGTTCTTCTTTGCCAAGGTCGCTGATAATCATATGCACCCCAGCAAGTAATAAGATGAGAGGCAAAATCCAATTCAAAACGCTGAATATGGTCTGCCACCATTGCTGCCACTCGATGACAATCTGACCAGCAGCATCCAAACGACAGTTGTAGTTACTGTTTCTGACGCAGAAGCTGCTGTAGGTTCCATCAAGATTTAGTTGTTCGTAAAAATATAAGACCAGTAAAAACTGACCAATCAAAGAGACACCGATAGCGATCGCTAACTTGCGAGTTTTCAGTTGTCCTTTGAGTTCGCGCAGAAACTGAGGGTTCCAATCGCCCAATCGCTCCATCCAAAGTAGGTTCATCTCTGTTTTCCTTGATCGCAAGTTTTGAGAAGAAACCCGTTTTCTGCCTCGAAAACGGGTTTTTCTAGATTCGTTTGTTTGTGTCCGAGAATTCGATTCGAGCGATCGCTATCTCTACAAGCCGGTAGCAGGTAAAGAGGGACGATTGGACATCAACGATTTCGACGCAGACTCACCCGCCTGCCGTAACTGTCGCGCTGTCTGAATACTCAACAAGCTGAACATTAGCCACTGACCCAGCACTGCCAGACCTAGGCTAGTCGCAGCAGCATCTTTTACAGCACCCCAAGCGAAGACGGAAAACAGCCATACACCAGGGATTTTAGCGGGAGAGATTGATAGTAAGCCGAACACAATCGGCGGCAATATAATCAATCCAGCCACTGTACTCGCTGCCCAGAGCGATCGCTTCGGTGTCTTCATGAACAGCATTAGCTGAGCGACGCCTGCGTAAATCAAGATTAAATTGACACTCAGCAGAATGGTCGCCAGCGCCGATCCTTTATACGCACTCGCAGGCCAAAGGAGTATCCAGGGTACCACAATAGTTGAAGCAATCAGTAAATTCAGTGCCACTGCTACCACTGAAGGGCTTTTTTCCCCCCAAACCAAATCCTGCACCAAGTTTTTCACGCGAGATGAGGTTTTCTCCCGTCGGTAACGCGCCCAATCCTGCAAAACTTGGCGGTGAGGCGACAAGGCCGCCATCAGACACAAGAACAGCGGCAAATTTAACAACAGCAAACCACCAAAATTATCAAACAGTCCGCCTGGTATAGATTCTGGATTATCTGCGCGCCATTTGGGTAAGGTTAGGGCAAATCCCAGAACAGCCACTTCAAAGCAAGCCGTTAGCACGTAACTCTGCCGTTTGCTCAGGAGAGTCGTACTGGGGTTGTGAAAGCAACGCTTCATCCCTTGCCAAAACCATAAGCTTCCCACCGCATAGTTCAGCACGCTAAAGCCGATGACATTCCAGACGCTGGTACCTAGAGGTAGGTAAAACCATTTCCAGGCTTCCAGTTGCGCCATTCCCGATGATGCTTGATAGGCACTTCCTTGAGAACTGGCATTAATGAGGTATGCCAGCACAATAGAAGGAGAAAATAGATGCAGCCAATCTAGGGGGGAATTATGGATGATTGTGCTGCTGTTAAGGCTCAAGCCAGTCATGAGGGTCAGAAACATCAGCACGATGCCACTGCCAATCCAAGACTGAAAACCACCGAGTCCACCAGCGACTAAGCCATAAAGTAAGGCGGCGCTATAGATGCAAGCGGCGCTGGCAACCACGACACCATAAAAGCCCAGAATGAGGACTAAAGGAATTTCAGCCGACAGACCTGCCAACAAATGCAAAGGAATCGCCAGACCGGCTAGGAGATAAAGTAAAATCGGCACTCCCAGCAGCTTGCCGCTGAAAATACTGGTTGTAGACTGGGGGCTGAGGCGAATGAAATTCAGCGTGCCGCGATTTTCTTCTCGCGATAGGTCGCTAATTAGCATATAGGTGCCAGCCACCAAGACGGTCATGAAGCCAATAACACTCAGCCAGACGAACACATCTAGCCACCACAACTGCCAGTTAATGGCAAAATTGCCAAGGGCATCTACAAGGCACTTCTGCCCATAACCAGGGCGATTGTCTAGGCAATATCTACTGTAGATATCGCCCATACCCGTATCAACCGGTAGTTGAGTCGCGAAACTCATCAGCAGTAGCATTTGACCCATCAGCGCGATCGCTACTGCAATTAATACATTTCGGGGTTTAAGACGCCCTTTAATTTCTCGTAACAGCTGAGGATTCCAATCTCCCAGCCGGTCACTCCAATTAATTTTCATGAGTAAAAAATCTCCAGAATCAAAATTAGTGCTGAGTTAAAAATGAGCAATTGTTAATAACTCAGTCCTCAGTCCTCAATCCTCAGTGCTGTCTTATGATGCTTGCTGGTGTCCCAGTTTGAGGAAGATGGTTTCCAGGTCTTCCTGAGTGCAATGAAATTCGGTCAGAGGTATGCCAGATTCAACGAGCGATCGCAACAACTTAGCACAATCTTCCTGACCCCCAGCAAAGTAAAGGCGCACTCGCTCTTGTCCCGTCATCACCTCCAATTCTTCGACTAAAGGATGGTTTTTCAGCTTTGATACAAGTGACTCTAGCTTACCCAACGTAGACAAGAAAATTTGCTGGCGGCTGAGGCGGCGGCGAAGTTCCTTGAGTGACGCACTTTCTACGAGAAAGCCGAGTTCCATGATGCCGACTGAGGTGCAAAGTTCCTCTAAGTCGCTGAGGACGTGTGACGAAATGACAATCGTCATCCCGGCTTCCTGCAATACTTTGATGATTTCCCGAAACTGCATCCTGGCAAGGGGATCTAATCCGGAAACGGGTTCGTCCAACAGCAGCAAAATCGGTTCGTGAATAATTGTCCGCGCCAGACTCAGGCGCTGTTTCATCCCCCGCGACAGAGTGGCAATCATGCTATTGCGCTTACCCGTTAGCTGCACCAGTTCTAAAACTTCCCGCAAGCGCTGGCTGCGGTGTGGTTCTCGCAAGCGGTAGAGACGCCCAAAATAGTCTAGGTAGTCCCAGACTGTCAAATCGTCATACAGGGGGAAGTCATCAGGTAGATAGCCGAGTCGCCGCTTCAGTGTAGGGTTGCTGTGATCGCGTTGCAGGCGATCGCCATTAATATAAATTTCGCCTGTCGTTGGCTCTTCAGCCGCCGCCAACATCCGCAGCAACGTTGTTTTACCGGCTCCATTCGGCCCTATTAGTCCATAAACTTCACCAGCTTTTACCTGTAAATCAATATCATTAACTGCAATATGTCGATCGAATTGCTTGGTGAGTCCACAAGTTTGAATTGCCAGTTCTTTTGCCATAGCTGCTGAGGGTTGACTGTAAGATGGCTTGCTTGAGTGCTAGCGTAGCTTTTACCTACAGCATTTGCCACGAGCGTTTCTGAAATTTAAACAAGATTTCAGAACCGATTAGCCTCGTAATCCCTTAAATTTGTCCAAATTATGATAATTTTTAGTCGAATAAAACATTTTACGATTTGGTTCGGCTAGCACCTTCAAGCATAGAAGGCTCTTACAAGAGCGATCGCACTTTTGGATTTCTGTCAATGCCGTTCAGTAGAATTCCGATTCGGTGTTCTTCCAATCCTCAAATAGCACAGTTGCAATCTTTGATAATTCTCCGCAAGGTATTTAATTTATTATTTTTCCTAAACCTCCTTGATATTTTTTGAACCATTCAGGATTAAGAAACAACACATCATTTTTTTAATCATTTGAAAAATGCTTGCAAATAAGCCTTGAATATTTTATCCTTTAATTCTGAATTTATCTTTTGAACACTTGATAAAATAAAAAGTGGTTGCAAAGGAGAAAGTTGTAAAGTAAAGGAGTCATTCATTAACTCCGAAAATGACACGTAAATTATCTGACATCGACCTGATAAGAGGCTGAAAAAATAGTATTGGCATCTTGGAGAGGTGAAGAATTCGGGCGGCAATTTCTTATCGTTAGCGGCATTGACTGAATGCTTCGCCCTTAGAGATGAATGGTGTCAGAACTGACTTCTCACACATCCTGATAGGCTGCCCTCACTGCCTTCTTTTTTGGCGGAAAACTAGCTATCAGAGGAATTGCTGCTGTATTTGCACCTATTACCTATTTAGATCTAGCTGGGCAGATTGTATCTGAATCTGAATGTTTTTCAGGTACATTTCCCCTGTATGATTAATAACTCGCAAGAGTTTTGAACAACCTATGACACAGCAGAACTACCGTATTACCCTACTTCCCGGCGATGGCATTGGTCCTGAAATTATGGCAGTGGCGGTAGACGTGCTGAAACTTGTCGGGAAACAATTCGAGATTCAGTTTGAATTTCAAGAAGCCCTTCTGGGGGGTGCGGCGATTGACGCTACGAGAGAACCGCTACCCGCCGAAACGCTAGAAAAGTGCCGCAATAGTGATGCTGTTTTACTCGCCGCTATCGGCGGTTATAAGTGGGATAACCTCCCTCGCCATCAACGCCCGGAAACGGGTTTGCTAGGACTCAGGGCTGGTCTTGGTTTATTTGCCAATTTGCGTCCTGCAAGAATATTACCCCAGTTAGTGGATGCCTCGTCCTTAAAACGGGAAGTGGTCGAGGGCGTCGATATCATGGTGGTGCGCGAATTGACTGGCGGTATTTACTTTGGGGAACCGCGAGGAGTTTTTGCTACGGAAACGGGCGAGAAGCGCGGTGTCAATACAATGGCTTATACGGAATCAGAAATTGACCGAATTGGGCGAGTAGCCTTTGAGACAGCGCAAAAACGCAGTGGGAAGCTATGTTCGGTGGATAAGTCCAATGTGCTGGAAGTATCGCAGTTTTGGCGCGATCGCATCACTGCTCTCTCTAAAGAATATCCAGACGTAGAATTGTCTCACCTCTATGTAGACGCCGCTGCCATGCAACTTCTTCGTTGGCCTAAACAATTCGACACAATTGTGACGGGGAATCTATTTGGTGATATCCTGTCTGATGCTGCTGCTATGCTTACCGGCAGTATTGGAATGTTACCTTCTGCCAGTTTAGGTGCATCTGGCCCCGGTGTCTTTGAACCCGTCCACGGTTCTGCCCCCGATATCGCTGGGCAAGATAAAGCAAATCCGCTGGCGCAGGTTCTGAGTGCAGCGATGATGCTGCGCTACGGCTTAGACCAGCCTGCTGCTGCCGACAGAATTGAGCAAGCGGTGATGCAAGTTCTAGAGCAGGGCGATCGCACGGGTGACATCATGTCTGAGGGGATGAATCTTTTAGGGTGCAATGCAATGGGCAATGCATTAATCCAAGCACTAGAAAAGTCTTAAGAAAATTTCATCCTCAACTGCAACAAAAATTGGTATACCTATTGCAGTTTGCAGGAATTGCACGGGTAGATTATAGACTAGCTCAAATAACAGGGGTAGATGAGTGGTTTACGCTTCACAGCAACGGTTAGAAAATCGGACGGAAAGGATAGATATCCCCGTGTTGCTAGACCCCAGCATCGTCAGAGCAGCTCGACAAATCTATCGGACTTACTCGGAAGTCCATCCAGACCGCATACAGCGCCCTCTAGGCGTGGCAATCGATCGGTATACCTATCGGGGCAAGCTGATTTTTGCAGGTAAACCGATTCTGTTGCCGCAAGAATGTTTTGTGCCTTTTAGTCAAATTGAGTCGGAAATATATTAGTTATTAGTCTAAATTGCCCTTAGTCATTAGTCATGAGCAACCAACTACTAATGACCGATGATTCATGACCCATGACTGATGACTAACTGCTATGGATGATTTGATGGCGTTGCCTGCTGCTGCGATTGTCTTCGCCTTGGGTGCCTCGATTGGAAGCTTTCTCAATGTGGTTGTTTATCGATTGCCAGCTGGGTTATCGATTCTTTGGCCCGCTTCTCGTTGCCCTCAATGCCTGCATCGACTGGGTAAAGGTGAAAATGTCCCAATAGTCGGCTGGCTGTGGTTACGGGGGCGCTGTCGCCACTGTAGAAGCAAGATTTCCATACGCTATCCACTGGTAGAAGCGACAACAGGAATGCTGTTTTTGCTAGTTTTCTTGACGTTTGGCGTCTCAGTGCAAACCCTAGGATATTGGGCTTTTTTTAGCTGGCTGTTAACACTATCGCTGATTGATTTAGACACAATGACATTGCCGAATCCACTCACTCAAACCGGATTAATTTTGGGTTTAGTGTTTCAGGCGATCGCAGGTTTTCTGCCAGCAGCAAGTTGGGCGGAAAGTGCAAATCATTTGATGTCAGGCATTGTGGGTGGTGTAGTCGGAATTTGGTTATTTGACATCATTGCCTTTGCGGGAGCGATCGCTTTTGGGCGAGCGGCAATGGGTGGAGGAGATGCTAAACTGGCGGCAATGATGGGAGCCTGGTTGGGCTGGAAGAATTTGCTACTGGCTGGGTTTTTGGCTTGTGTCCTGGGAGCCTTTGTCGGTGGGGGAGCGATCGCGCTGGCTTTGCTTAACCGGAACCGTCCCATGCCCTTTGGTCCCTTTCTGGCACTGGGAGCGCTCTTAGCCACTTTTTGGGGAGATGCGATTTGGTCTGCTTACCTGCAACTCTTTTTCCCCCTCAGTTAACCCATTCCCCACTGCCTGATTTACCGCAATACTGCCGTATTGTAAGATATTCCAGTGTCTTGGATTACTCTAAAAACAAATTGCGCTCGCTGGGAAGCTGAATTAATGCAGCAGATGCTAGCGGCTCATCAAATTCCTAGTCGGATTCTTGACCTCGGTGTGGCACCTTATTTCGGTGCGGGGAGTCCTACTGCCTTACAGGTGCGATCGCAGGATCGGTGGGCCGCTCTGCTATTATTGAGTCCGATTCAGGAAGAGCAAGCTTAAAGCGCCGGAAAATCATTTTAATAAGAGGAATTAACCGTTTTCATGTCTCTATTTGATTGGTTTGCAAATCGACGAAAATCAGAGCCAATTAGTCAACAGCGGCAAGAGCGTGAGATTGCGGATGGGCTGTGGACAAAGTGCGAGGCGTGTAGTGTCCTTGCCTATACCAAAGACCTCCGCTCAAACGATATGGTTTGCCTAGAGTGCAACCATCACAACCGGGTGTTCAGCGATGAACGCATCCGTCAGATGATCGATGCCAATACCTGGATGCCGTTAGATGAGCAGGTGTTTCCCACCGATCCGCTGAAGTTCCGCGATCGCAAACAATATTGCGATCGCTTGCGAGAAACTCAAGACAAAACTGGCTTGGTGGACGCCGTACAGACAGGAATGGGGCAATTGGAAAGCTTGCCTGTCGCCCTCGGTGTCATGGACTTCCGCTTCATGGGCGGTAGCATGGGTTCTGTCGTCGGAGAAAAAATTACCCGCCTGATTGAACGAGCTACCTGGGAAAGAAAGCCAGTCGTGGTTGTCTGTGCCTCCGGCGGTGCCAGGATGCAGGAGGGAATGTTAAGTCTGATGCAAATGGCAAAAATCTCCGGGGCATTGGAGCGTCATCAAGATGCCAGACTCCTGTACATCCCCGTTCTCACTCACCCCACAACGGGCGGCGTCACAGCTTCTTTTGCCATGTTGGGAGACATCATTCTCGCAGAGCCAAAAGCCACAATTGGCTTTGCAGGGCGTCGCGTGATCGAACAAACCTTGCGAGAAAAACTCCCCGATGATTTTCAAACTTCTGAGTATTTGCTCCAGCACGGTTTTGTAGATGCCATCGTGCCTCGCACTCAGTTAAAGAAAACCCTAGCCCAGCTTATTCGCCTACACCAATTTCTCCCCCCGGCACCGCCCCCCGTTCCCCTATCGGAAACGCTCGACTCCGAGCGCCCAGTTTCCAGATTGATCCCAAGCAACTAGACAGGGAAGGGAAAGCGACCGCAAGAGTGGGATGATATTGATATTAGAGCGGTTCAATCTCTCTCAATCATCATGGGTTTTGCAGACCTGTCCATTGCCGAAATCGCAGCAGACTATAACCTCCCAGTAGAGGAGGTTTTCAAGCTGTGCGAACAATTGGGAATCGCCTATAAAACCCAACAGAGCCGTCTGGCTCTGGAGGATGCCAAGGCCATCATTTCTAAGATTCTGTCTCAAAAGCAGGGATCGGGCACGGACGGAGGGTAAAATTAATCCCGACCAACTATCCTGAGTCCCAACAGTCGATTTTCCTTTCTGGCAATCGGCTTGCTTCTTTTTGTCCAGATGATTGGTTGAAAAGCCTGCAACTTAGGAGTCGGCTGATTAAGATTGAGTCCAGCTGTGTTGTGGATTAGAAACTCGCACCAAATTTCTTAAGGAGAACCATGCTTAAGCGATACATAAGTCTGGCTTTAGCCACTGTAATTTTCACCTTCGGATTGCTTGTCAGTCAGGTAATGGCATTTGAACTGACTGACGAACTTCGCACCGTAAAATTAAACGATCAAGGGCAGCAGGTGACATTAAGCCTAAAACAAGTCGCCGAAGGCAAACGCCTATTTAACTATGCCTGTGCTTCGTGCCATGCTGGGGGCGTCACCAAGACAGATTTCAACGTCGGTCTAGGCCCGGACGATTTGGCTGGGGCTAACCCGCCGCGCGACAACATTGCCGCTCTGGTGGATTATATGCGTCATCCCACGACCTACGATGGGGAAACTGCAATCTCTGAAGTCCACCCCAGCAAAGAGAGTTCCGATATTTATACGGTGATGAGAAATCTCACAGATGATGACATGTTTGAGATCGGCGGTCATATCCTCCTACAGCCGAAAATCCTCGGTGACCAGTGGGGAGGCGGTAAAGCCGTGCGTTAAGTAAAATTATGAGTTATGAATTTTGAACGAATTCATAACTCATAATTTTGGCATTTTGTCAATCTGTAATACGGTTATGCTGCGTCAATTCTTCTCACTTCGCCGTTTATTTTTGATTTTTGGTATCTGCTTGGGCGTCTGGATGGTCAGTTTACCGGCTCAAGCCGCAACCTCATACGTTCGGCAGTACCTGCGAGTTACCGAACCCATTTCTCTAGACTTAGATGAACAAGGTCAGACTCGCCAGTTCTCTGTGGAAGATTTCTCGGCAGGCAAGCAGTTATTTGAACAACACTGTTTAAATTGTCATGTCGGCGGTGCGACCCTGCCGAACCCAGCCGTATCCTTGTCTCTGAAGGACTTGACTGGTGCCACTCCACCCCGCAATACCATCAACAGCATCGTGGCTTTCCTTCGGCAACCAATGACCTACGACGGGAGCGAAGAAAGCTTTTGGTGTCGTCAAGTACCGGAAAGTTGGATGCCGCAACAGGAGGTGGAAACGATAGCAGCCTTTGTTCTCAGAGCTGCACAGGTAGCACCGGGATGGGGTACAAATGATTTTTGAACCTCGTGCCGATTCAGGATGCATCTGCCAATGCCTCCGATTGATAGACAGCAAAAATGTTTTAATCTTCTACAGAATGTAAGCGTTAAAGCTAAAATATTACTAAACAAAATTAATTGACAATTTTGGGAGGAAACGATGAGATTGAGAATGGCAATTCCACGAAGCTTAGGTTTACTAATTTGCACAATTCTGCTAGTAGTCTCTAGCTTTGTGTTGTCAGCTTCTCCTGCATCAGCAGAAACCTACACGATTAAAATGGGCACAGATGCCGGGATGTTGAAGTTTGAACCGGCTAAACTCACAATCAAGCCGGGTGACACAGTAAAATTTGTCAACAATAAACTAGCGCCTCATAATGCTGTTTTTGATGATAAGGGAGTGCCAAGCGGAGATAAAGCGCTAGCTAAAGAACTGTCTCACACCAAGTTGCTAAACTCTCCAGGAGAATCTTACGAGACGACTTTCCCCTCTGACACACCACCAGGCACCTATACGTACTATTGTCAACCTCACAGAGGCGCTGGCATGGTTGGTAAAATTACCGTCGAGGGTTAATAGAACCGTTCCTGGATAGTGGCGATTCAATCATAATCACCCTTGAGGTTTAAGATTTCTTCTCCTCTGTGGTGATAGAAAAAGCCTTGAAGAAGCTTAGAATAGTTCTGCAAGGCTTTTTTTTATGGCTGTACCTGTTAAGAAGAGGAGAATGAAGTTGAGGAAACTGTTATCGGTTTTACTGTTGACGATTGCGGTGTTGACAGTTGCCTTGACTCGCCCAGCTAATGCAGCTGATACAGTCAGTGGTGCTAAAATTTTCAGTGCTAACTGCGCTGCTTGCCACGTGGGCGGCGGTAACGTGATTATGGCTAACAAAACATTGAAGAAGGATGCCCTCGATAAGTATGGGATGTACTCGATGGATGCCATTGTAAACCAGGTAACGAATGGTAAAAATGCCATGCCAGCGTTCAAAGGACGTCTGAATAAAAAGCAAATTGAGGACGTTGCTTCCTATGTTATGGAAAAGGCTGTACAGGGCTGGTAATCTGGCAATAATTCTCGCAGGCACCCTGATTAAACCCCTCTAATGTAGTAGAGGGGTTTAATGTTTTAGGGATTATTCATTCCTCTACCTTCTCGCGGAGAGCGTCTCAGACTGGATCTCTGTCCTGAGGTGAAAAGACAGCTAGGAAGAAATTAAGTTATGTTGTTTCCAGCTTTTGCTTGGATAGTTAGGAAAGACGCCTGTGGTTCCTTTACGTGATGACAACCCTACACGCATCACTCCGTATGTTACTTATGGACTGATTGCGGCAAATATTCTGGCTTTTATATATGAGTTGACTTTGGCTCCACAACAGCTGGAAGGTTTTTTTCAGCTTGCGGCTGTGGTTCCTAGAGAGTTATCGGCTAGCTTTAGTGGCATCCCCGTGAATCAGCCGGTACCGGAGTGGCTGACACTGGTGACATCACAATTTTTACACGGTGGGTTTTTACACCTTGCCGGTAATATGCTGTTCCTCTGGATTTTTGGCAACAACGTTGAAGACAAGCTGGGTCACGTCAAGTACTTAATTTTTTACCTGACTTGTGGGATTCTAGCGGCTTTAACTCAGTGGTATTTTTCAATGAACTCTGGCATTCCTTCCTTGGGGGCAAGTGGCGCGATCGCGGGGGTCTTAGGAGCCTACATTCTCAGATTCCCTAAAACACAAGTGCTAACATTAATTCCTCTGGGTATCTTCTTTACCACGATTCGCGTTCCCGCTCTTTTCTTCCTGGGTTTTTGGTTTGTTCAGCAAGCTTTTTATGGCGTTGCCAGTCTGAATGCGCCTGCGAATATTGGTATGGAGCAAGGTGGAGTTGCCTATTGGGCACACGCTGGGGGCTTTGTTTTCGGAGCAATCTTAGCACCGCTGTTGGGCTTGTTTTCTTCCGATCCGGACAACAATCCAGAACAACAAACTTTTTAGCAAGCGGTTGCTGGCAGAACTGACAGATTTTGAAAATTAGGATGAAAATTAGGAAAAGTCGTCACTTCTCCTCTGAGCCAACCAAGAATCTAAACTGGTTTTTTTAGACGCTTTACAGCTTGGTTTTTTTACAAATGGCTAACTGCTCATTACCTTTCTACAACGAGCGGTTAGCCATTCGTCATTAGTGGTTTCCATTTGGGATGGATATCGGAACCGGATTTAAGGGAACTAGCGCTTAATGTACTCATTTGGCACTTGTTCTGACCGAGAATGAGAAGGTTCTAATTCTTCTTCTTCTATCTCAGCTTCGATGTCTTCATTGTTAACGCTAGGAGTGTAAACAGGTGTGTCTACCGCATTGATGAGCGCTCCCACGAGTGGTAGTTCGGCTTCGGTCAATTGATCGATTGCCTCTACCAAAATACTCTCCTGGGTGAAACCCGGTCGAGCTACCAGAACAATACCATCGGCGTAGGGTTCCAATAGGAGGGCATCGTTGCATCGGCTTAAAGCAGGGGTATCGAGAATTACTAAGTCAAAACGACCTCGCGCGTCTTCGATTAGCCGCCTGAGTTCGCTGGATTCTAGAATAGCAGCAGCATTCCGCACAGGGCCGGGGCTAGGCACCACATATAGGTTCTCAATGTCTGGGACTAAACGGATACACTCACTTAACTGAGTGTAGTACCGTAGGGGTTCAAGGCTAGTACCCGGATCGGGAGAGACTCTCAGGAACTTAGACTCAGAAGGCGATCGCAAATCGGTTTCTATCACCAGAGTGCGCTTGCCAGCAAAAGCCGATGCGATTCCGAGGTTATAAGCATTGACTGTTTTACCCTCCTGGCTAATCGTGCTGGTCAATAACACCACTTTCAAGGGTTGATCGCTGGCTCGGCGGAGATTGCTACGGAAGCGCTCGTAATAGTCGTGATAAACAGAATCGTGCTGGAGCAAAATCGGCGTCTCGCCCAGTTGCGGATCTCGGAGGACCACGAAAGGCACTTCACCCAGCACCAGCACATCCCGTTGTCGGAGTGCCGCCCGCACTTCCTCGACCGTATAGAACGTGCCATCCAGCATCGCTAACAGGAAAATCAATCCGCCGCCAACTAATACTCCGACCAAAGCTCCTACTGCTACCGTTATCGGTAAGCTTTGACTCTTCTGTTCGCTAGCGGCAACTTGTGGTGGTTGGGCAATGGTAAGACTGCTAACCGTCTCGGCTTCTGCTGCCTTGGCATCTACTAATGCCGCCTGCATCTTATCGTATAGACCTTGTTTGAGCTGAACTTGCTGTTGTAGTCGTGCTTGATCCAGCTGTTTATTGGGGATTTTTACATATTCAGCACGGAGTTGCTGCTCGGCGCTGCGACTAGCCTGTAGTTGCTGTTGCAGGGTTTCGCGCTGGGTTTGTAAAGCTACCAGCGTGTTTGCCATGCCTTGCCGCGTGGGGTCGAGGCTGCTGTCTCTGCGAATTTGGCTGGGGGGCAAGGGCGCTGCAAAACCGCCTCCACCCATCACCTCCGATGCTCGTGACGATAGCAGTGCGTTGTAAGCTGTTAGCTGTTTGTTCAGCTGAATGATTTGAGGATGCTCCGCCCGCAAATCCCGCCGGAGAATTTCCAGCTGGGTTTCAGTTTGATGAATTTGCGATCGCAAGTTGTTAATAATCGGGTCGGCACTCAAGGCAGAAGATGTGTAAGCTTCAGCCGCCGTCAAACCCAACTTGTTTTGTAAACTGCGAATTTGGGTGTCAATTCCCCCCAAAGTCATCTGAATCTGACGTTGCTGCTCTTGGCTGCCAGAAATTGCACCCAGTGTCCTCCCATCCTGAGCGGCAACCAGTGCGGGTCCCTCCATGCGGATATACTGCTCCAGTTTCTGTTGAGCTTCTTGAAGCTGCGTCTCAGCAGGAGATAACCGGGCACTGATGGAGTCAATAATCGCTCGGAGCCGGGAGCTGTTAATCAAACGACTTTGTTCTACCATTGCCTGCATCAGCGCTTCCAAGGTGGCACCCGTTCGCTTTGGATCGCTATCGGTGTAAGAAACTTGAATAACCTTCGGCCCGTCTTCCTCCGGCAACCTTACTTTCGCATTTTTGGCAATTTTTTCCTTGTCTGCTTTCACCCGCGTTGCAGCTGCTTCGATCACATTCTCTGCTAGTAGCGTACCCTCATTCAGTTCTTGACCCTGCTTTTGAATTGCTTGCGTCGTTGTCGAAAATGGTGCAATCGGTCCGTTATAAGCCAGCACGCCTGTGGCTTTGAAAACGGGAGCTGGTGCTGGTTGTATACCTACAACAGCTGACGCACCAACAATGATAGTAAAACCAGCTAATCCAATCCATTTATGTTGATCGAGGGCGATCAGATAACGCTTAACAATGGGAGGGGTCATGGTCGTTTTCGGGACTAGGGTAGGGTCTAGAGAGGAAATAAAGAGTAAAAATTAAAATTTCACACTAAATATTTTTCTGATTTTGTTGCTTTGTTTTGGAATTTTCTAACATCCCTTTCTCACATATTTTTGTCGTGGGCTGGAATTTATTACCGGCTTCTTTAGTGTTAGTTATTGTCCCTATTGTCACTATCGTTAGTTGGAGAAAACAGGTCGGTAGCACTTTCTCTTAGCTGGTCAAAAAATAGTAAAAATCCCAAAATATCCCGGAAAGGTTGAGTAAAAGTACTCAGCGCATAAGTGATTTTGCCAACCAAGTTACGACCTACCACGATGACATCGTTATTCATCAGGGGGACATTTTGAGCAATATTTCCGAGTAGCGCTGCTTTCCCGTCTATTTTCTGAGTAACCGCTTTGCCGCGTTCGGGATCGAATCGAATCAGGGCAATATTCCGCAGATTAGAATTATCTGGACTGGCACCGATAGCGCTTAAAGCATCAACAAATGTACTACCGTTGGGCAAGTTAATACTACCAATTCCCCCACCAGCGTAGCTCAAAACTCGGATATTGATCTGCGGCTGAGACACAGTAGAGCGAGAAACTAGCAATCGATCGTAGGTTTGATCTGTGGCAACTTCTAGCTTCGGGATGACCACTGCATCGCCATCTTGTAAGCGTAAATTGGGAAGTGACTGTCCATTGAGCAGGGGTGTAAACAAATCAACCCTTTGCTCAATGGTCGAACCATCAATCCGGGCGCGACGCACCAAAACCGATCGCAGATCTCCAAGATTGGTACTTCCGCCAGCGACCAGCAGTGCCGCAGAAAGTTGAGCGCCAGGAGCCAGGGTGTAAAAACCAGGTCTTACGACTTCGCCGCTGATAGTAACTTGGGCTGGACGCTGACCTGCCAGACTTACGGTGACACGGGGATCGATGACAAAGCGATTTAGTCCCAAGCGAATTTTTTCCTGAGCTTCTTCCAGAGTCAGACCCACTACAGGAATTTTTCCTAACAGGGGTGCCACAATGTTTCCTTCCGCGTCAATGATGCTTTGAAAACTCAAGTCTGGAAAACGCTCAACCAGTGCCGAAATCGTATCTCCCGTGCCTAACAGGTAGCGATTATTAAACTGAGTCTGCTGATTTCCCTCAAACGGCTGAAGGGGCGGATAACCCAGTGGTGGCGGCGGGCTGGTGGGATCGATAGGAGCGGGTGGAACCACCACCGGCGATTGTATGCTTTCGTTGGTGTTAGGCGGAGGAGGTGGAGGCGGGAGGGGAGGCACTACCGAGTCGGGTAATGTGGGTAAAGTTTGGCTCATCCCTCTACCCGCAAAAGTCCCTGAGTGTAGCATCCAGAGTAGGACGGTACTCGGCAGCGTGTAGATAGTCGTGTGGAGAGTGAAGAGAAAGAAGGCGGTGAAGCGGTGCAACCGACCTTCAGAAGTGCGAGACATAAGTATATTCACTAAGACCCTAGGGAACCGATCATCAAATTTATCAGTTATAACTCACTGTGCAGCTTTCTTTGCCTTCTCAACGAAGCGATCGCATCTTGAAGTTCCTTCCTATAAATTCATCCCGTGATATTTTAGACTGGCACGATTGTAAATCCTGAAACCCTTTTGGGGCTTTAGGTTTCCCTCTAACAGTCTTGTATCAAAATGCGATAAACTTCTACCTGTTGAAAAGCCGTTTAGCTTTTACACTCTACCGGGTTGCATCCAGGGTGACAGTTCTCGAAAAGTTGCACAGGGTGTAGTTATCAGCAAAGTCACTATTCAAGTCCAAGCCAGTCAAGCAAATTTCTCCTCCCACTCCTAGCTCATAACTCTTTCATCAAAGCAGCTTGAACCGTTTGACCAAGAGATTTAGCCAGCGGCACAGCTGTGTCAACCTCAGCCAAAGGCTCCATCGGTATCAAGATGCTAACAGCAACCCAAGGCAAGCGGCGACGGTGAAATTGAGCCATTTGATCCGCCCAGAACCAGCCACTGGGAGCCGGATTTCCTCCTCCAGGCCAAGCGTACCACTGAAGCACGGCGAAGGTCTGCTGCCGAGTCCAACCGCGAAATAAACGAGCTTCAACATCGGAAGATGTCGGACGTATAGCAGAAGTTCCAGTTTCTGAGGTTTGTTGGGTTCCCGTTTGCAAAGGAGTTTCCACCTTAAACTGCAACCGCCGCTCTTGATCTGTCTTCCACTCTTTAAATCCATTAATATCCATCCACTCAACCTCTGGTTGAGCCTTACGATCTTCCTGAGGCAAAAGCAGTAGAGTTATCTGGGTTTTTTCATCCTGCTGGAGTTCCTGAATCGACCATTTATGACCACCAATCATTACGGTCTGCTGTTGTTGAGTTTGCCAGCCAGGAAGCGCTAGACCAGCCTGCCGTATATTTTTGAGCTGTTTGAGGTTGGTCACTCGTGGCGGATTTGCCCAAGACCAGCGTCCTGTCAAGTAACTAGGAACTGCGCCAATTGCCATCAGCACGACGAGAAAACCGAGTAGGACGACTTTAGAGAATTGAAAGCGCTGCAATATCTTGGGCAGTTTCATGCTTCATCCTTCTGAGGCTCATCTGAAATATATTTATCAATTACATTGAGTAGAAGCACAATTAGCCCCAACATACAGGCAGAATAAACATCGCCGCCCCAGCCTTCGTGCAGCCAATCAAAAGCTTTTTCTTGACCAGTGCCATGAAAGAAAGTCAGTAGGGTATTGCGGACGATATTACCACTGACGCTGATGGCTACTGCACCGACGACTAACAAAATCGTCTTCGTGCGAGATGCCCAAGCACCCGTCCAGTAAAGCAACATCAAAGTTACATAGAGACTGGTGAATAACATCTTCAGCCCAGCGCAGAAAGGCGCAACTTCTACAATTCGTCCACCCACAAACAAGTAAATCTGGTTGACAGTGACATTCATTCCGAACTGAGTCAGGATGAAACCCGCTGTTCCAGCAATGAATCGCTGAAGGGGCAATGTATAAGGAGCCAGTAAGTAAGGGATTTGGGTCGGCGTTGCCAAAAATATGAGCAACAAGGGGAAGCCTTGAAGTTTGAAGCCAGGAACTCCTTTCAGCCACAGACAAAGTCCAGCTAATACAGCGGGAAAGGATAAATTTATCAGGTCAGTAATGCCGCTGAGATAAAATACTCCGCCCAACCCTAGCAAGGCTGCGCCTACTGGATGACTTTTATCTGGTAACTCACGCCAGTGCTGTCGATTTGACCAGCTGATATAGGCGGCAAAAGGCAACCCAATTAAACCGTGACTGTAGTATTCATGCTCAATACTAATATTTTTGTTCAGCCAGCCATCGTACCAGTGCCATAAAAGTGGAGCGTACAGAATCATCAGTAGAGCAACGATGGTTCCTTCTAGCAAGTAGCGCTCAATGGCAATCGGAATCTTTCGCTCAAATTGCATAGTTTGACCTTAATTTTCTAAACTTTCTTAATGCTAATGGTGCAAAGGTACGCAAAGTTAGAATTATTATTCTTAGTCTTCTTTGCGTTGAAAATTTATCAGGCTCTACCACACAAGGTTTGCAAGGTATCAATGACCTGATGGACTTGCGTATCGCTTAAGCCTGGATACATCGGTAAGGATAAAATTTCCATTGCTAGGCCTTCGGCTTGGGGGAAGTCTCCAGCTTGATAGCCGAGGTTCGCGAAAGCGGGTTGAAGATGACAGGGAATGGGGTAGTGGATGCCGGTTTGAATGCCAACAGCCGCTAGTTTGTCTTGAATCGTCTGCCGGTCGAGAGGACAAGATTCGGTGACGCGGACAACATAAAGGTGATAAATATGACCGTCCCCGGTCTGGTTTTGGATGGGGAAAATTCCGGCGTTTGCCAGTGGCTTGAGTAAGGCATCATACTGCTGGGCTGCTTGGTTACGTGCCTGATTCCAGTTGGTCAGATGCGGGAGTTTGATATTGAGGACAGCCGCTTGCAGGGTATCGAGTCGGCTATTGGTGCCTGGTTCGGTGTGATAATATTTGCGCGAACATCCGTAATTGCGGAGCGATCGCATTTTCTGCGCTACTGCTTCATCATTGGTGATGACCATGCCTCCATCCCCTAATGCCCCTAAATTTTTACTGGGATAGAAGCTAAAAGCTGCTGCTTTGCCAATAGAACCGGCACGATAACCTTCTCGCTCTGCCAGGTGAGCCTGAGCGGCGTCTTCAAATACAATCAGGTTGTGGGCGCTGGCAAAGTCCAAAAGTTGGCGGGGCGAAACCATTTGCCCATACAAATGCACCGGAACAATCGCTTTGGTTTTAGGTGTGATTGCCTTTTCGGCGGCTTTAAAGTCAATTAGCGCAGTTTGAGGGTCGCAATCAACTAAAATCGGTGTGGCACCAGCGTGGATAACGCCGATCAGAGTGGCGATGAAGGTATTGGTGGGTAAAATGACTTCATCCCCGGCACCAATGCCACAGGCTTCTAATCCGAGCGCTAGCGCATCTGTTCCCGAAGCGACTCCAACGGCATAACCCACACCACAGGCACTGGCAAATGCCGCCTCAAAGTCAGCCACAGCCTGACCTAATATAAAATCTCCCCGTTGAATCGTACCCCGCACAGCCTCTTCTATCTGTGTTTGAAGAGGCTGGTGTTGGAGTTGAAGATCCACAAAGGGAATTGCTGTCTTGATATTGTTCATACGGTGTGGGGATTAAAGTTAGGGAAAGTTCCTAGAGTTTTTTTGAATCGCCAACAAGAATGCCTTTGGATGTACCAGCAGCACTGATTGGACGAAAAGCCTACGCTTTTAGGCTGATTCCTTCCATAGAGTTTTCACGATTGATCCAGCTAAAGACCAGTCTAAGCCAGACGAATCCTCCCAATGTGAAGAGGAAGTAAAACTTTTATATTGAGAATAGTTACAAGGAAAAAAGGATTAAATTCTCTATGCAGAAATTAATCCTTTTTTATGCCATAAGTTTGTAGCCTGGTTTTCCAAAGATAAAAAGGGCTAAGGAGGCTATTAATAAAAAGCTCCATTTGACAAGCAGCTACAATATCATCTTTTAACGAAAATTTGTACTTGATTAGATGAATTAATATTTTACGTAAATCGTTAACCATATACATAAAAAAAGCGCCGGGTCGCTGCCAAGGTTTGATACTGAGCATCCGAGTCCGGTGGCGGCTCAAACCAATGCCGCGACATAATTTGATTAAATAGTCTTTCTCTAAGCGCCAGTGGGGAATTCGATGGTAAATACACATTTCAGGGTTGTACCAAATTTCCCAACCAGCTTGTTGAATATGTAATAGCGCTTCCAAATCTTCTCCTGCAAGCATATTGTCGCCAACTCGCCCGTGAAGAATAAGATTTTTTGGTACATTTTCCAACCAGACTTGGCGACGTACCACTAATCCAGCTCCAGGTGGTAAAAGCTTTTTGTGGGGTTCGTAGTGTAGAGCATTTCCTCCTCTGTCAGAGATCGCTAGCAGACAGGCAATTTTCTCAAAATTTTTGGGAGGAGTCCCTTGCAAGTCGCCATAAATGCGGCTACCATAACCGCCAACTTTGGGATGCTTTTGCCCAAAGGTGTATGCTGCCCAAACCCAGTTAGATGTTGGTAAATTGTCGTCATCCAGAAATCCAATCAATTTCCCTCTGGCTTCTTGGACTCCACGTTGACGGGCAAAGGCAAGTCCTTGATGGGGTTCAAGACAATATCTTAAAGGATAGGCTAAAGGCCAGTTTGCTTTGTATTCTCGAACAATTTTAGCGGTGTTGTCTGAGCTGTTATTATCAATAACGAGAACTTCCCAGACAATTTGCTCGGTATGAGTTTGCGATCGCAGTCGCTCTAGTACCTCAGGTAAGCGGTCTTCACCGTTATAAGTCGGAATGACTACAGTAAAATCAACAGACATGGGTGTTAGAGCAGTTTTTTTAGAGACGGGCTCGTAACTAAGCATTATGTTACATTCCTAGGCTTAATGATGCTCTTCTATGTACGCTCTTAGTATGCCCAGAATGACTGGTTGAAATCGCAACCCCACGAGCATAATAAGGACTGCGCGAATTGCTAATCGGATCGAGAAGCGCCGCCCTTTGCCAACAAAATCGAAGATGTAGATGCAAATTTAATATCTCTGGTTTCAGCACTGCGTAATCTGGAAGCTCGTCGTCAGCCGCGGATGACGCGGGTTTATGACTCGGCTGTGGAAAGATGCCTGCGAGATATCGACATTTATAAAGATTCAAAACTAGATTAACGCTCCACGAGCCGCCAGGGACGCTATGTTTTTCTCGTGGCACCCTGAAAACTGGGGTTGTGATATAGGCATGACACAGTAAGAGTCGCCTCTTATAAAGTTCAACGGCACTTATGGCAGCTGAAGTTCCAGATGGCGATCGCAAACATTGTACGGGTATCGCTAGTACTATTCGCCACAATCAAAAGGTATATATTTAGGATAAAGTTTAGTTTCCTTCAGAGAATGGTTTCGGGATGAAGTGATTAGCTTGGATGACCATGAATGGCGCGGGCTAAATTTTCCAGAAATCCTTTGTATGCCTTGTCTAGCGCCCTTCCGGGATATGCTGAACTGGGGGGATGGAGCTAATTGTACCGAGAATTTGCATCTGTGTAGCAATGTTCTAGCAGTTAATCGCATCCAACTCGAATGCGATCGCTCCTTAACCCGGTTTTTCCAGTCGAAGTGCGATCGCGATTGAAATTTTGAATCTGGTTAGCGTAGCGGTGCGATCGCGTTTTTAATGACCGAGTAATTTATCTCGCAGATGCTTGATGCGATCGCGGTATTTTGCAGCTTCTTCAAACTGCAAATTTTTTGCGGCTTCTTTCATCTGCGCTTCCAGTTGAGTAATCAATTCTGGAATTTGCTCTAAGGAAAGCTCATCCGCCTGTTCGTAAACTTCTTCCAACTGTTGGGTATTCAGCCGCCGCGACACATCTAGAAAAGCCAGAATTGAGTTAGTGACTTTTTTGATAATCGGCTGGGGTGTAATGTTGTGCATCTTGTTATATGCCATCTGAATCCCCCGCCGCCGGTCGGTTTCGTCAATTGCTTTGATCATGCTATCGGTGAGATTATCAGCATAGAGGATGGCTTGTCCCCGGATGTGACGAGCGGCGCGACCAATTGTTTGAATAAGCGATCGCTCTGCGCGTAAGAAACCCTCTTTATCTGCATCTAAAATCGCCACCAGAGACACTTCCGGCAAATCCAACCCTTCCCGCAGCAGGTTGACGCCGATTAGCACATCGAAATTGCCCTCGCGCAACTCTTGCAAGATTTCAATTCGCTCAATCGAGTTAATCTCTGAGTGTAGATAGCGGACTCGGATTCCTCGTTCTTGTAGATACTCAGTCAAATCCTCCGCCATGCGCTTCGTTAACGTGGTAACTAGCACCCGTTCTCGCTTGTCGATCCTGTCTTTAATCTCACCCAACAGGTCGTCAATTTGCCCCTCCGTGGGACGCACAAAAATTTCTGGATCGATCACGCCAGTCGGACGGATCACCTGCTCAATTACATGACCATCTGACTGTTCTATCTCCCAGTTACCGGGAGTTGCAGAAACAAAAATACACTGATTCACCTTTTCCCAGAACTCCTCTGACTTCAGAGGACGGTTATCAGCTGCACTGGGGAGGCGAAAACCATGCTCAATCAGCACCTTTTTTCGTGCTTGGTCGCCATTGTACATCCCCCGGATTTGCGGGACGCTGACGTGAGATTCATCCACCACCAACAGCCAATCTTTGGGAAAATAATCAATCAATGACTCTGGCGGTTCTCCCGCACGCCGTCCGGCTAAATGTCGAGAATAGTTCTCGACGCCGTTGCAATATCCGACTTCCCGCAACATTTCCAAATCGTAGCGAGTGCGCTGATCGAGTCGTTGCGCCTCTAGTAATTTCCCGGCTTTTTCTAATTCTTCTAGCCGATCTTTTAGTTCCTGTTCAATGTCGTTGCAAGCTGCTTCTAGGCGATCTTCTGGGGTGACAAAGTGACGCGCTGGGTACACGTTTACAGCGTCCATACTCTGAAGAATCTCGCCAGTTACGGGGTCAACATAGCGAATGGCGTCAATTTCATCTCCAAAAAATTCTACGCGAATAATCCGATCTTCGTAAGCTGGGCCAATTTCCAGAACATCGCCCCGAACTCGGAACTTTCCTCGCCCCATTTCTACATCGTTGCGGCTATACTGCACAGAAGCTAAATCTCGCAGCAACTCGCGTTGATTGACTTCTCGCCCCATCTTTAAGGGAATCGCGGCTTTGAGATATTCCGAGGGAATTCCCAAACCATAAATACAGCTAATGGAAGCCACGACAATGACATCGCGCCGCTCAAAAAGCGATCGCGTGGCTGAGTGTCGCAACATATCAATTTCGTCGTTAATTGCGGCACTTTTCTCGATATAAGTGTCGGTGACAGGAATATACGCTTCTGGCTGATAGTAGTCGTAGTAACTGACGAAATACTCTACCGCGTTTGGGGGAAAGAACTCCCGCAATTCGTTACATAATTGAGCAGCGAGCGTTTTATTGTGCGCCAGCACCAGCGTGGGTCTACCAATATTCTCAATAACGGCTGCTACTGAGAATGTCTTGCCCGTCCCCGTCGCTCCCAGTAGGGTTTGAAAGCGATCTCCTTTTTGTACGCCTTTCGTGAGTTGCGCGATCGCATTCGGCTGATCGCCCGTCGGTTGAAAGGGAGCTTGCAGACAAAATTGCGTCATACAGTTTTAAGAAGCTTTAAGAAAATTGTTTTTCGTGCCTGGAGCTTGATCGGCCCATTACCACATATCTTTCCTCTCTCATCCTAGCCATTTGCACTCTTCTAGGCGATCGCCAGAAATAAATTCTGACTTGTTACAAACACGCGCAGTCGTCACAAAAGACACCCAATCTTAATAAATATTTATAATTTTTATTTTTTTAACACAAGTGTAGGGCGATCGCTGATTAGTTTATTAGCTTCAAGATTGCTTGCAGATAAAATTGTACTATCAAGGTTTTTTCGCAACCACCCTCTATTAGCACTTTGGGCTAATTTACTTATACCTGTTTACTGAGTTAGAGCGACCTTTGCCATTCTGGAAATCCGCTTTTTTCTGGCGCAGCAAGGCTTCCATAGCGAAGATTCAGGGGAGCTGTTGCAGGCAATTTATGAAATGGGATGATTATCTTTTAAGCAATACAATATTTTCCTGTAAAACTTAATAATCTTATTCAAATCTCATCTACCTTGAGTAGTAGAAACCACTCCTTCTTTCAGTATACGTAAACAGTAATAATAGCGATCCCCACTTTTTCTATCTGGGGAGAGAAGGCTATGTAAAAAAAAATAGATACATTGAATACATAGCAGCCCAAGAAGAGTGCGCCAAAAAGCAAACTTATTGCCTCTTCTAACGAAAAACTGTTTAAAAAATAGGAGAAAAAAATGAGCGTTGAAGATAGAGCCAAAGCAACTGGCAAAAATATCGAAGGCAAAGCTCAAGAAGCGCTCGGCAACATAACTGGCGATCCAGAAGATAAAGCTGAAGGAAAAGCCAAGCAAGCTGAAGCCCAAGTAAGCCACACCAAAGAAGATGTGAAAGACAAAGCAAAAGATTTGGTTGATAACGCCTAATACTTGACTTTGGAGGTCTAGTGACTGAAGAGACTCATCTAGACCTTCTCCCTTTTTTAATCCAAGCAATATCACGGACAGATAGCACTCTGATTCTGTCGAAAAAAGACGAGTTTAATAGGAGACTGAGGTGAATTTTCTTCAGCAATTTCGTAAAATCTTTACAGCTTTAGTTTTGGTTCTGTTCCTTTCCACAGCTACAGCTTGCAGTGGAACCAGCCAAGCAACTCAACCGAAAGCACTACCTGGTGCGAGTAGCGGTGCTAACAGTATTGTCGCTTATCAACAGTTGGAACGCGGTAGCACGGCAGCCGGTCAGGAATTCGGGAATTGGGTAGTCCAGACAGCGAAAGGAATGGTTAAGGATGCCTACGTGCGTGATAATAACAAATTGGGAGTTGTGATTACGCCGCAAGTCCGCCCGAATGAAGTCAAAAGTTTAGCCAGCTCTTTAGCGCAAGGATTCCACAAGAATTTCCCCAATCAAGACTTAACCATTTTGATGTATGCGCCAGATAAAAAACTGATTTTGACAGCCAAATATGACGAGCAGTCAAAACAAATTCAGTACCAAGGCGCTTAGTTTAACTAAGGGGAAATCAAGGGGAAATCGGTGAAAGCTGGGGCAGCACCTCTAGCTTCGACTACTTCAAAAGGTGCATTTGTAGAGATAGGGCAAATCCCTTCTCTAGCCAGAATTTACGATTTTTTCTTTTAGCTTTTGAATCAGGAGATAAGAAAATGACCAGCAGCGAACAATATAAGCGTCAAATCATGAATGATTTGGCTGGTGGTGACTCCGAAATGATGCAGGACGCTCCAAGCGATCCTAGCAGCGACTATCAAAATTTTGATGATTTTGCTCAACGGTCTTCCAGAGACGAACGCCGTCAACTGTTTGGTCGGTCGCTACATCCAGACAGCATTCCTGTCAGCCAGATGGAGCCAGAATTGCAAAAAGCGATCGCGCAAATTCAACCCAATGAACGGGATGATGTAGCGCGGGAGTTCTTCAAGCGGTTAAAGGAAAGAGGACTCAACGACCGCCAGTTAGAGCAACAATTAAGTCTCTCTAGTCATCACCCCAACCGCATGAGTGCGGATGATGTTAGCAAACTGGCTACCTTTACCTATCACACTCATCCTGACATCTTTCAAGATGTATTAGCGGATAAACCAGCCATCATGAAGTTTCTGAGCAATCCAGTAGTTGCTGCTGTATTTGGCATCATGGCTGCTAAGTGGCTGGGTGGTCGCAGGCACTAAAGCCCGTGGGTGTTAGATAGCAGCCCTGGTTGAGTTGTGCGCGAATAATTTGCCCGTGTAGAGATGTGATTAATCGCATCTCTACACGGGTTCACGAATCATTGAGGATTGTTATATGTTTAATAGGACTTACGCACTGTATCAATGTATCCGCGTATGCATCGGCAATAGTAGGGCTTATACCTTTTCTGCTTCCTGTTAAGACAGAAACCGAAGTTGCCACCACAAGGGGGAAGCGTTTACTCTCTCAATTCGAGTAAATTGGAAAGTATTAACCTGAGTATTGCCCAACAGCCAAAACTTTTGTTTTTTATGGAGCCATTACCACCGGAACTCAAGCCATTTGAATCAAAACTAGAAAGTACTAGCACGTTGATTAAGCGTTTTAGTGCTGGGGCAGCAATCGGACTGGTGATTGCTGCAATTTATTGGGGCACAACCTATTTTTTTGGGTATCCACTACCTTTAACTAGAGCGATTACAGGCTGTGTGTCACTAGCATTCATCTGCGGATTTATGACACTTAGATGGGGCTACAAGACATTGGAGACCTTGTGGGAGAATTTGCTTTTGCAATAAGCAATAAGCACCTGACCCGCGGCCGTTCTTGAACATCCCACACAAAGGCTTGTGCTGAGTTCATAAAACAAAGTTTCTTGTCAATGCGTAATCCTATTTAAAAAGGCGCTCCATCCAAAATGGGTGCCTTTTTTGTTGAATCGCCCTTGAACTCTAGTAATCTTTTTTGAGTGATGAGATGCCAGCAGTTTAAATACCCGGCTTCTCGAAGAAGTCGGGTATCTTGGCTTCACAAATCATTAAAATTCCTAAATATTATCTGTAAAATAACTTGACAATTCCAGTGATAACCAGGCCGTCTTCTTCGTTTTCCTTAACTCTAATAAGCTCTACCTTCTTCATCGCATAAAATTTTCCCCACCCCTCGGCATTGAAGAGCAAGTTACACCTAAAGCCTGTTACTTTAATTGAGCAGAAATTAATTGAGCAGAAAATATCGTGTCACTTTCAACACACGCATTACGGCGCAAGCCACAAAGCAACATTACGCACATAAGTTTTGATATTTTCTAGGGCGCGTGGCTCTTGGTTCATACCATCGCCGGGAAGCTCATCCACAAAGCTGGGGCAACCTTTTTCGATATCCCAGTTGTAATCGACAAAATGGTGAAAACTCGATGCAGCAACTGCCCGCCCTAGGGTGTTGCCGTCAGCGTCTTTTTCACTTTCGATAACAACAGCTAGATTAAAGGGACGACCTGTAATTAAGCTTTTACCCATTGCAATAACCCGAGCATTCTTTGCGCCTGCGGGAACTCCGATTGCGCCCTCGTGGGGATGAGTTGGAAAATATTCAACCAATCCAGAAGGTGAATTGGGATTGCGTAGAAGTTCGTGAATGGGTTCTGTGGGCGTTATTTTTTGATAGTCGCCGTTGCGCCCAGAATGATAGTTAGGCCAGGAAATATAGGTTGTGTAGGGGTCGTCAATACACCAGCGAGATTCGTCGGGGTCGGGATTTTTAGTATTGAAAAAGTGGATTGCACCGATGTCACCCAGACCACACATTGAGCAGCCCATATCTTGATGATCGCGGGTGGTGAGAATACCTCCACCGCGTTGGCGAAATGCATTAATTCCCGCACAATCTTTCTCCGTCAAACCTTCGCCCGTATCTAATGCAAATAACCATAGTTGGTCAAAATCTGAGCGGTCGAGGGTGCTTAAAATCGGGTCGTTGCCGTCTGCATCTGACACGCGATCGCGTTCTGTTACTTCAAACAGGGGATTCCCCGCTTCATCTGTCAGGGATGCGAGATAGTCGCGTAACAACGAGAAGCGCCAAATACTCCAGTCATCTTCTGTTGTCGGGATGGTTGTCTGGAGGAGAATGCGAATGGGTTGTGTCATCGTTTCCTACCTTTTTTAGATTAATTGAATTAACGAAAATCCTGGGATGGGTGGGGAGACTCCGCCCTTACACGATTCCCTTTTAAGGTTGCGCGGGATTGGCAGTCAAGACGGCGATTTGCCGCCGCATCCCCTGAAAAATCAGCGCCAGTAGCAGGAGTAACCCACCTGCCAGCCTGTAGGTGCTGCCAAGACCCACCTGCTGACTCACTGGTTGGCTAACAATCGGAGACAAAAACTGACCCAAGAATAAGAAGGTGGTGAGTCCGCCTAGAAGACGCCCGCGCAGTGCCTCTGGTGACTCGGCAGACAGCCACACGGTCAGATTTGGCATCAGGAAGCCTAACCCAAGACCAGCCACCGCTAGACCGATTAAGACCTGCTCGTAGCTCTTCCCTAAGCCGATGATGCTATAGCCGATACCGATGAGTGCGAAGGCTAGGGCGAGGATGCTGACGAAGTGCAAGCGTGCCTTGATGCGTCCGTAGAGCATGGATGCAAAGGCACTAAAAAGTGTAGCAAAGGCGATCGCGAGTCCACTTTGCGTCGCGCTAGCCTTGGTTAGGGTTTGGAGATAAAACGGCAACTGGACGGGAATCAGGTAGAAGATTACCTGCATTAATAGTGCCACTCCGTAAATCAGCGTCAGTAATTTGATGGGAAAGGGTGGGCGAGTGATGGGTAGGACGGAGTCCGAGGCGAAGCCACCGCTTTCTTGCACTGTGTCTATCTCAACATTAGTGCGCCTTGGCTCATAGAGCAAAACGACGATAAAGGGAAGGATGATGAAGGCGGAAAGATAAATCAAAAAGGGCAGACGCCAATTCAGGTCAGCAAGAAAGCCGCCGCCTGACAAAAATAAGACGCCGCCAAAAGCCATAAATGCTGCTTGCAAACCCATGAAGCTAGCGCGTGCCTGACCGATGTAGTAGTCAGCAATCAGGGTGGTCGCGCTGGTCATTACCCCCGCTACTGCCAGACCCAGAAAAGCGCGACCCATCAGGATGTGCCCGATGGAATTCAACAAAAAGCCAGAACTCCCGGCAAAACCGTAGAGGATTGTCGAAGCGACCAGTAAAGATTTGCGACCCAAACGATCTACAATCAGCCCGGAAATGGGAGCGCCAATCACAATAAATAATGCCGGAACGGTCAAGACAAGTTTGACCCAATATTCCACATTTTCGACGCCAGAGAAGTAAGCCCGCATCGCGGGAAGTGAAGGCGCAATCGTCGCGCCTGACATCACCGTTAAGGTACTCGTGACCAGTAAGGTGATTTTAACCAGAAGCGAATCGGGATTTGCCGTTTTCATTATTCAGATATCAGACAAATATTGAGATCGGGGAGGTTAACCCTCTCTACTGATGCTTATAGAATCGCGATCGCGTTCGGTTGAAAAATAAGAAAAATTAAGAGGGACGCGCTTCTCTTCTAAGGGAAAATTACGCTGTTTGTACCTTGGCGATTAGGCTTCTGGATCGGGAATTACCCAAATTTGCAGAAAGTGGACGGGATAATTTCGGAGGAATTAAATTCGCAGTGGGTGATGCCAGCGCCTGCACTCATCATCTGTACTTCTCCTGAATCAATACTGCCCCATTTCCCAAGCTGTCTTGATGCTCTATAGCGCCTTCTAGGACGTAGGTGAGGATTTCCATGTCATGATGGCTGTGGGCACCGAAACCAGAACCGGGTAAGACTCTATCTTCGTTAATCAGCCTGAGAGTGCAAAATCTCATCGGCTTCGGGTCAAACAAACCCCCAAAGGAAAAGGTGCGATCGCTATCCAGCCAACCCAGCGCCAACCCAGCTTGGTGTAACCGCGATTCTGCCTGTCGTCGATTAAATTGAGCGTATATTGACTCATCGCTTGCACCTCGGTTTGAGTAGTCAGGCACGGATGTCAGTTCAAACGGTTATTTTAACGAATACAACTGTTAATAACTGTTGTTAGCGCTACTAGGTGACTGTAGCTTTTGTGAGGAAGGCGAGATAGTTCTATCACGGGAAACGCTCAATACTCTATTTATCTCCTCGGATCTAAAAGGGTCGTTTGTAACAGAATTGCTAATCGAGCTTTTTATCGCCTTTCTAGCCTTACAATGAGCGTAAATAGCTGTTTTCCCAGATTGTTAACATTTGATTAATTGCAGAGGAACACTTATGGCAAAATCATCTGACAAGGAATTGGTTGCTAAAGCCTCCCCGGCTCTTGTGGCTTTCTATCTTAGTCAACATCCCGATTCCGAAGGACGGATGATCGATGATATCTGGTTATGGAACTACGATAAACTTGAGCGGATTCATGACTACATTCAGTGGCTTTTTCCCCTGAAAGACAAAAGTGGCTACAACCCTAATGCACTAGTTCTCAATGATGAAATTGTTCAAGCTTTTCGGACAGACCCTCTACTCAAAACACGTCTGCAAAAGTCATTTAAAATAATGCTCAGGTTTTATGGATTTAAATGCAATGAAGGAAATATCAACAATATTTTAATAACAAAATCTGACCATTATCAAGATAGAAAACGGACTTGGATTGAGCCTCTGAATCATAATTACCTTCGGATTGCCCGAATTTTAAAATGTTTGACAACTCTAGGGTTGGAAAATTACGCTCAAGCTTTTTTCAAGTGTTTAGATAATATCTACTCAGAAGAAAGTCAAAAAATTGGGCCTGATACTTATGCTTTTTGGAAAAGGGCAATTGAGATGAGTTAATCGTTGGGGATTTATTGCCTAAAAGATAATTTCAATCAAAAACCAACGAGAAAATCGCCTGTTCTTTGATAAAAGAGTGGGCGATTTTTATCTCCCTAGAAAGGCTGTAGGGGCGAATGCTTCGTCCCTACCGAGTCTTTTATCATTAATCACAAATCCCAGGATGTTGCTTTAATCAATACCGATTAATTAAATGATCCAGTCGATGCTTACACGGGATGCAGGTGAGTTTTAATCGTCACCCAAGGGGCTTTCGCGATCGCGTTCCGCATCGTTTCCTCATCTGGGAAGGTTTCTGATAGATAGCGTCCTTCGCAAACCAGCGTCACCGCATTCTCGGAAAAAGGCCAAGGACTCATCGCAACCTGGGTTGGATCGCCTGCTAGTGGCGTCAGCTTCAGGGTAATTTCGCCGTCAGCCGTGGGAACCTTATCCACAGAACGCTCTTTACTCAGCTTCATGCACAGGATTAGGGATAAGCAATCCCAGATTCCCACTAACTGCCGATTTCGGGCGATCGCTTCTGGTGTGCTGTAGGGTGCGTAGTTCGGATCGTTGCGGAGGGAGTCAATTAATTCCTTCTGGAAAGCCTGTTCACGCCCCAGGAAGTCCTGCACAAGCTGGATATCTTCTGGGGAGTCGTTGCTAGAGTCGTAATGCTCATAGAGGCGCGTGCCATGCAGCGAAGCCAACAGCGCTGGATATCTTCCTTGGGCGATCGCGAATTGTCCGGCTTTTGACCAAATATCTATATGGGTTTTTCTCGGTAATTCCGTGAAACTGTGCGGCAAACCTGTTTTTGGGTTGAAGGTGGGCGTCCTTTCCCAGGACAGCCAGCCAATATCATGTTGCTCGGCACCTAAGCAAACCTCTTCTCTAGGTTCCAACTTCCCAAAATATTCATTTCCCCAAGCTTGCGCCAATTGACCCGATACCCACGCATGGGCAAGCTGCGCGATCGCTATTAGCCCCTCTGGTTCTTTGCGATATATCATTAATCGTTCCTACCGCATCTTCTCTATATATAGTCGTGATGAGTTGGATGCTCCTCATCACAGCAAGCCGTACCTTATCCATTTAAACCGTTTGCGTCCCACGAGTCTGTCCACTCCGAGATTGATTTCCGCGAACGGGATCGGCTGTGAATGGAGTAATCCTAATTTCCTTTTTTTTAAGGAAGGCAAGAAAGGAGCGAAGAGGTTGGATGTAACGTTAGGTGAATCAGGCGAGATCAAACATAAGGGGACGCGATCTCGAAGCGAGTGCGATCGCGTCCCCTCAAACTCAGAACCTCAAATGCAGAACCTCAAATGCACAAGTCGGCGCAACGACAGTTGAACCGGAAGTTTTACTGACTAATTACCATTTCACTTTAGGTCTGCCACAAATACGTCTATTGCCCCCCTTTTTAAGGGGGGTTGGGGGGATCGCAAATGTGACATAAAAATAGTGAATTGGTATAAGTTTTATTGACTGCTCAGCTGAGCCAACCAATCCAAAATCAAAGGATTCACCACGTCCGGACGTTCATCATGGGGACAGTGACCCGTTTTGGGAATGCCAACAACTTTCACGGGTTGCCCATTCTCACTTAGCTCTTTATAAATCGTCGCACCCTTAATTGGCGTCCAGGGGTCATCTTCTCCCCAAAGTACCAGCAGCGGGTGTTGTATTTTTGGCAACAACTCAGCTGGGCTAGGGCCAGGGGGTGCCGTGAGAATTGAGGCAAAAACCTGCTGAGCGCCGGTGTCGCAGGAAGGATCGTAAAGCATATCCACCAGTTCATCCGTGATGGCTTCAGGGTTCACGTAGACCTGTCTGAGTGTGCGACGGAGACGATCTTTCTGACGGATGCGGTTAAATAGGAACGGGCCAGCGACTTTGGAACTGACCAGCTTGGTGAAGGCTCCCATCACCAGCCGCAGAGGGAAATTCAGCTCATCGGGGCGATGATTCAAGCCCCCGGCACAGTTAATCAGCACGCCACCGGCGGAAATTTCTGGAGAATTCACCACTACCATCAAGCTGAGTAATGCCCCAATCGAGTTGCCGACAAAGACGGTTGGTTCCTGAATATGAGTTTTCCAGAAATCCTTGAGCAATTCTTCCCACAACTGGAGATTGTAATCGAGGGCTGGCTTGTCCGAACCGCCGAATCCGAGTAAATCTAGGGCAAATACTCGGTAGCCCTCAGCGGCGAGGACTGGCATATTCTTGCGCCAGTGTCCAATGGAAGCGCCAAAGCCGTGAATCAGCACCAGAGGGCGACCCGTGCCCATGACTGTGTACTGAATCCGGTAGCCGCGCCAAGTCCAGTTGAGTTTTTCAAAAGTGCTTCCTGTTTTTAGCTGCTGAGTCGTCACGATAATTATTAAGATTCCTTAACTATTTTTCTATCGTAATAGTCTCTATCATTAAAAAGAGATAAACCAGGGAACATCTAACCGACTTGAAAAGTCACGCTACACGTTTTGATTAGGTGTGAGAAGAGATTAATGAAGCGAAGTTCCTTGGTATTTTTAGGCAGCCTGGTGTTTGCGGCTGCCGGTTTAAGTATGACAACGGTTGCCCCTGCGATCGCGCAAGTTGGACAAACAACTGGCAATCTGCCCTTATCGGGTCGAAATCTGCTCAGCCAAGCAGAAGACGATACCACTCAGCTGCCAACATCGGTTGCTGAAGCTGTTTTAAAGGATGCGGCTCAACGGACAGGAGTGCAAACTTCTGACTTAAGCATCCTTCAGGTGGCGAAGCAAAATTGGTCAGATGGTTGTCTGGAGTTGGCAGAAGCGGGTACTTCCTGCACTCAGGCAATAGTTCCCGGCTGGCTGGTGCTGGTCGCTAGCGCCAAAGAACAAGGATTTTGGGTTTATCGCACCAACGAATCGGGTTCGCTAGTGAAGTGGGATGAAACAGCGACCCAAACCTTGACGGCTCGACTCCGGTCGGAAAGTACCACCACTGGGCAACAGACAACAACCCGTCGCACGGAAACCACCGAGCAAAGGAGTACCGTCCGCACAGAACAGCGGTCTACGGTGGCAATGACCGAATCCGCAGGCAACTTTAGTCTTGCCGTTCTGCAACCCGCAGGCAGCCTCACAGAGGTGATTACTCGCGTATCGGTGAAGTCGAAACAAGGCAACAGCTATTCCCAAGAGCAGTATCTTGGCGACTTCAGATACAAAATCAAGCAAAAAGCGAAGTTTGTCAAAGGTGTGAATCCGGGCGATCGCGTGGTCGTGCGTCTATACGACCAAAATCGCTTGATTGGGTACAGCGAGTTTGAATGCTTGTCTGAAAACGCCGCCGTTAACCTAATTTTGTCAGAAAATCCGTCTGAAACCCGTGTAGTGCGGACTGTGTACGGCATTGATGCCGACATGGATGGCAACATCGACAGCGGTACCACCGCCTACAACTACTACACCCAAATCGACTCTCAGGAACGGGTAACATTCCTGAGCAGCGTCGAGCAAATTAACGTCAGCCAGTTCCAATCGAGCGAGATTTCGACTTCGGCGGCGACTAGCGTTTATTCCAGCTCATTTACTAGCGGTGAATCAATGCTGGCGGGTGAGACGATGAGCGTTTACAGTTCAGGAATGGCTGCCTTATTGACATCAGCTCCCGGTCAGTTGGTGCAGGTGATTGGGGTAGAAGCCGAGAACGCGACCTACGAAGTCAGCCAGCTGCTGGCAAGATATGCAAACGTGGGAGTCACTCGAAACATCCAGACGAGTTTTCCCGATGTTCCGCAGGGATACTGGGCAAAAGATTTTATCGCCCAACTGGCGGAGTTAGAAATTATCGAAGGCTTCCCCGATGGCCGATTCCGACCGGATCAGCCGGTGACTCGCGCCCAGTTTGCGGCGATGCTGCGGAAAGCGTTTGAGATGAATAAAGTGCGGAATGCGATCGCCTTCCGCGATGTCTCCTCTGATTACTGGGCGTACAGTGCTATCCAAGAAGCCTATGAAATGGGCTTTTTAGGCGCTGTTTCCAGCAATGCATTCAACCCCACCCAAAAGCTTTCTCGTCTGGATATCTTAGTGGCATTGGCAAAGGGAATGAACTACTCTTCTGCCAGTACCACCACCCAGACGCTACTGCAAGTTTACAGCGATGCCGCTAGCATCCCTAGCGACGTCCGCAGTTTGGTTGCGGCGGCGACAGAACGGGGTCTGGTGGTGAACTATCCCAATGTCCAGTCACTCAAACCCAATCAAGTTGCCACCCGTGCAGAGGTGTGTGCTTTCCTCTACCAAGCCTTAGTCAGCACTGGGAAGGCTCAGAACATCGCCTCGCCATACGTGGCGGGAGAAGGTGCGAAACCCCCCACAGTGCGCGAAGTTGATACTCCCAAGCCAGAAAACGTCCCTGGCGATAACCGTGAGGTAGAGGGGAACGAACGCACGAATCAGCGTCAGAATTGCAACCAAGGGGTCGGTAATGGGTCAGAAGGTTGCGATCCGGGCAATTCCAATCGGAACCAGCCCAGTAACGACGAAGGAGCAGGCGCAGCGCCTGGCAGTCCGGGTCGTCAGGGTCGGTAATCGTCGGTAATCGTTAGTCTGACGACTAAAGAAAGCCGCAGCTATCCAAATTGAATAGCTGCGGCTTCTATTTTTTCGACGTTTATATTAGTCATTAGCAATATTATTTCCCTTCTGGTTTACATAAACTTCTCTACTTGGAAAAGGGATAGTAATTTCTTCTTGTTGATAGCGTCGGTGTAATTTTTTGATAAATTTATGCTTGGCAATTCGTTGGTTTAGAAATTCATTAACTCTAAGAAACACTGTAAAATTAATACTAAATTCTCCAAAGTTTTGATATAAGATAAAAGGCTCAAAATCAGAAATATCGGCTGCTAATTCTTGCATTACTTCCTTAGCAACTTCAACCGTTATTTCTTCAACGTGTTCCAAGTCGCTATCGTAACTAACACCTACTTGAATTGGTAAAGTTATTTCTTTCACTGGTAAATGGTAATTCGTAAAAATGGCAGAAGCCAGTTTTGTATTAGGCACAACGACTAGATTATTTGGCAGTTCTCTAATCACCGTATTCCGCCAAGTGATATCGGTAACGTAACCTTCTTGTCCCGTCTCTAGTTTTACATAGTCGCCAGTTCTGACTTGTCCAGAAATAATCAAATATAATCCTGAAAATAAGTTAGATAGGGTATCCTGAAATGCCAAAGCAACGGCCAAACCGCCAATTCCCAAGGTTGCCAAAATAGGTGTAATGGAAATCCCTAGCGTTTGCAAGATCATCAAGATTCCCAAAACCAGAACGACAATTTTGGCTAGGTTAGATAGTAATGAAGCTGAAACTCCGGGTGTTCTTTGGCCAAATATCGTAACAAAACTCGCCGTCAGTCTGGCTAAAACTAAGGTGACAGAATAGAGGAAAATAACAGTCAGAATATTCTGAAAAATGCCAGAAATCCGGTCAGGAATAACCTGATTTAGTTGAAGGGTAAAAATGGCTCCGTAAAAGCCAGCAACAATAAACCAAATTTTGGGGATGCCACGCAGGGAATGAAAAACGATTTCATTCCCTGGCAACCGAGTTTTAACAGCTATTCTTTTGAGTCTGGGAAGAAAAAATTTATCAAAAATTATCCCCACCAGAAATCCGCTAAGAATAAAGGCAATCGGGACAATCCATTGCTTCATGTTGATAGTTTTATCTCAAATCTATTTGTATATGTTATGAGACTGACGATAGGGGCAACCTCCAGAGTTGCCCCTATCGCGGCTACACATAGCAGCGAGACAATTGTAGAGAAACGATTTATCTCATATGCTGGCGCGACCTATAGAAAAAAGATACAGCGTAGTTACGACAATTGTTGCTTCAACTGATCGATCAACTGTCTCAAATTTTCTGGGCTGAGAATGGCTTTCACTTCCAACTGTTGCTGAGTATCTCGCAGAGTCAGGATGTGGTTTTCACCTTCCTTAGCAGCAAATTGCAATTGGGGAGATTTAAATTCAATCTTTTGATAGATGGTTTCTGGTATCCCTACCCGAATAACCAGTTCTTTTTGAGATTGGGGATAGATATAAAGTTGCTGGCGAAGGGTATCGAGTTCGAGTTTGGTAGGCGTAGTGCTGCGTTCTCGATCTTCGTTGATTTTGCGCCAGTAGAGAGTGATACCGCGAATCTCAGGGATTTGAATCTCAAATACTTCGTCAAAGCGTTGGGGTTCCCAATCGAGTTCGGTAGCATCGCCCGTCTGGGGAATGATTCGCTGTCGCCACGTGATTTTATTGTCGATGAGACTTGCCCACCATTCGCGGATGGTTGCGAAGTTGTTGGTATTGTCAGGATTATTGCTGCCCTGTTCCCAGACGATTTTGTGTTGCATTTTCTCTCTTCCCTCCCCATCGCTTGCTGATTTCTCTTCTCTCCATCCAGTTTAAACTTCCTCCCTTGCCGGGAGTTGCTGTGACACAAAGATGTCGAAGTGTTGTATACGGCGTATCTACAGCGATCGCTCGCTTGCCTTATCTTCAAGTCTAAAATCGGATGAATTTTGGGTGGGGAAGAGATGCTACGCCAGATTTTGCGATCGCTTCTAAATCTACCTTGAGCAGGTTTCGTCATACACTTTATATTGGTTCTCAGTCCGCGCCAGCGGGCTTTGTTTAAAAGTTCTCGCAACTTCTACTTCCTTGCTTCTAAAGTAGGGTTGGCATAGCTGTGATTTAAATCGCCAGGTATGGTAGCAATATGTTTACTCTTCCGATGAACCTGTTATTTCTTCCTAACCTGGATCTATTTGTTTACCACCTGAGAAACGGCTTGGGAGACGATGCAGAGCAAATCAACCAAAACCAGCTCACGTTTTGGGATAACTTCCCGTTAGAATTGCAAAGAATTCTTGTCGCTGCTGACGATTCAAATTATAACGAGCCAGAATATTTAGAATTATTGCGCCTAGCGGGGGAAACTGAAGCTTATTATACTTTTCAAGCTCGCACTGAAGGATATCCAGTCAAAGGCTTTTATTATCCCGTGCGATTTAGCGATAGTTATGGGCTTTTGTTTAATTGCCATATTAACGATCGAGACTATCTGCAATCTTTTAAGTGCTTTCCTACCCTCAAACATCTTGCTGCTGATAAACAAGGCAATCTTGGAAAAACCTGGATCGTGTCTGGGATTTTGCCTCGAAACTGTGAAACCCCTTTAGAATGTCTCGCCCAAGAAGCTTACGAAACTTTGAAGTTTGGGAGATGGAAACAGCAAAAGCCAAGCAAAGGAAAATTTTTAGGGGCAACCGTTTTTGAAGTGTGGCTATCTCCCCAGCGTTGGGACATGGAAGAGAATCACCATGTTTTGGTTATCTTTTATCCCGATGTAGCCGCCGAAACTGAAGCTGCTAAATATTCTGAGGTTTGGATGCGGTTATTTTACTACCGCAATAAAATTCTTTGGTCTTATTGTGAAGCCCAGAAACTTAAACAACAATTGCAAGAGAATTTTGGCTATATTTTTCAAGCGGGTGAAATGCTCAAGCAGCTACCGTTAAAAGAATTACAGAGAATTTTAGAGGTGAATATAAGAATATTGTCCCAATATGCTTCAGATTTGAACCATCTAGAAATTCAGTTACACGCGATTGAGACATATCAGAAACAATACCAAGAAAATTTAAATTACCTGCTTCAAGAAGCTAGCAAATATGGAGAAAACGACCTGCAATTTCTGGCACAATTTAATCAAATAGTCAAGCAATACGAAATTCAAATTCAACAAGATCGCGCCAGCTTTAGTCCAGCATTGAGAGTGCTAGAAGATGTGATTAATACGATTCGAGGCATTGTTGAGATTGAACAAGCTAAGCGCGATCGCAACCTGGAAAATATTATTGCCGCTGCCAGTTTGGGAGTTGGAACCGCCTCCGTTGCCGCCTCAGCTTCCTCGGCGCTGGTAAAAGATTTTACCCAGCCTTACCCCAACCAAATCGACAATAACCAACTATCCGCAGTCATCCCCTTGGCGAATTTGCTCATTGTCATCTTGTTCAGTATTGGTTTAGGGTGCCTGGTTAGTGGGTTTGCCTGGAAAATTTTGCGATCGCGTAGCGCCTGAGGAAAATCGCATCGTTAATCCTCTCTTCCTTTGCCGCTTGGCAGTTCAAAATCTTACTTAAATATGGACTTGCCAATTATTTACCACCCGGATTATGTCGCACCTCTCCCCGCAGGGCATCGCTTCCCCATGCCCAAATTCAGCAAACTCTACGAAATGCTCTTAGGCGATCGCGTAGCGCATCCAGAGCAAATTCATCCGCCCGAACCTCCTCCGCCAGAGTGGATAGAACTGGTTCACACCCCAGAATATGTCCGAGCATACCGTGAAGGCACCCTCGACGCCAAAGCTCAGCGACGAATCGGATTACCCTGGAGTCCCGCCCTGGCAAATCGTACCTGCGTGGCAGTGGGCGGGACGATTCTTACTGCTAAACTGGCACTCACTCACGGTTTAGCTTGCAATACTGCGGGTGGCACTCATCACGCCTTTCCCAGTTATGGTTCGGGTTTCTGTATTTTCAACGATTTAGCCATTGCTGCCCGTGTGCTTCAACATCTGGGATTGGTGCGCCAAATCTTGATCGTGGATTTAGATGTCCATCAAGGAGACGGTACCGCCGTGATTTTCCAAGAAGATAGTAGCGTCTTCACCTTCTCAATGCACTGCGAAGTTAACTTTCCCGGAACCAAACAACAAAGTGACTTAGATGTTCCTCTCCCGATTGGGATGGAAGATGACGCCTATCTGCAAACCTTGGCAAAATATCTCCCAGATTTGCTCTCACAAGTCAAGCCGGATCTCGTTTTATACGATGCTGGCGTCGATCCTCATGCTGGCGATCGCTTGGGCAAACTCGCCCTCACTGACACCGGAATCTTCCGTCGGGAGATGCAAGTTTTGAGTACTTGTGTGGCACTTGGCTACCCAGTCGCCTGCGTGATTGGCGGGGGTTATGCTGACGATCTTGACTCCCTCGTTTATCGGCACTCCTTGCTACATCGAGCCGCCACTACTGTCTATCATCAGTACCAACTTTGATGCCAGACTAAGGGCAGAGGAGCCATTTCGTCTTCCTCGATACACTTTTTAACGGTAGCGGTATCCCGTGTCCGTACTTCGTACTCACTCATCTGAGGAAAAACCCCTTGCTATCAAAAGGCTTTGAAATTGAAATGTATACCGGCACCCCCAATGGTGACATTGTGGGTTTATCCGATCGGATTGTGGCAGACCTAGACGGGTTCATGCGGGAGCCGGATAGCCGCAACGTGGAATATATCACAGAACCCTTTTATTGTTACGACCGATTATTGTGTGCCTTGCTACGCCCTAGACGGGAACTCCGAGAGTATCTAAAACGCTTGGGAAATTACACCCTGATTCCGGGGAGTACGCTGTCTTTAGGAGGAAGCGATCGCTTCTGGCGATCTGACCCCAGCAATCCTTACCACGACTACATTGAGAACACTTACGGCACCAAAGTTGTCACCGCCAGCGTTCACATCAACATCGGCATCAGCGATCCTGAAACCCTAATGCGGGCGATTCGCCTTGTCCGCCTAGAAGCACCCTTATACCTTGCCCTCAGTGCTTCTTCCCCGTTTTTGGATGGTAAAGCCACTGGCTATCACTCGACTCGCTGGGGATTGTTTCCAAAAACCCCAGCCCGCGTTCCCTTATTTGAAAGTCACGCCCACTTTATCCAGTGGACAGAAGCCCAATTAGCCGCCGGGACAATGCAAAATGTCCGCCACCTTTGGTCATCCGTGCGACCGAATGGCAACCAGCGCCCCTACGACCTCAACCGCCTAGAACTGAGAATTTGTGACCTTATCATCGATCCAGTTGCCTTGCTGGCGGTTACAGCCTTGCTAGAAGCCCGACTTTTGCAGCTGATTAATGACCCCAGCCTCGATCCGTTGGAAATGAGTCAATTGTCTTCAGAAGATTTAGTTACCCTAACCGACGCCAACGAAGACGCTGCCGCCCGTCAAAGTTTGGATGCAACTCTGAGACATTGGCAAGACGGCAGACCAATTCTGGCGCGAGATTGGATTGAAGAAATAACCGGCGAAGTTTGGGATATTTCTAAACAGATGGGCTTTCGTTGTTTCTTGTCACCCCTGAAAAAAATTCTCCGAGAGGGGAATTCTGCTCAGCGGTGGTTAAATCTCCAAAACCAAGGTTTTGACACTCCCAGCGTGATGATTGATGCCATTCAAGCGGTGGCAGACCAAGAGCGGGAACTGGAAGACAAATTGTGCCAGAGCTTAGTTGCCTAGAGCATTTGAAGGATCGAGAATGAAGCCTAGGGGCAGAAATTTATCCTCAAGGCTTCATCTTTTCTCCTCTCTCCCTGGCTAGCCCTTGAGTTCTTTTTTTGCTTTTTTATGGGTTAATTTTTTGGCGAAAAAGAATCATTCGGAAATTAGAATATTTAATCAATCCGATCTAGAGGAGTCATATAACAAATATGTATAGGTTCCTCTCTCTTTGGGTATAATTTGAGTTTCCAGAGTGGATTTTAGTGTTACAGCGAGAGTAATTAGGAAGTCTCATGCCGTTTGTTGTTCTCTACAAGCCGCAAATTCCGCCAAACACCGGCAATATTGCCCGTACCTGTGCTGCCACGGGGACGGAATTGCATTTAGTCGGGCCATTGGGTTTTGAAATTAGCGATCGCTCTCTGAAACGTGCTGGTCTGGATTACTGGCCCTACGTCAATCTCCACTACCACATTGGTTTAGAGGATTTTCAGGAGTTCCATCAGCAGCGAGGGGGACGATGGATTGGCTTTAGTGTTTCGGGAAGCCGTAACTACCTTCAGTTCGAGTTCCAGGAGGATGACTGGCTATTGTTTGGCAGCGAAACAACTGGACTCCCCCCAGAAGTTCTCGCCCTCTGTGCCAATACTGTCTATATTCCGATGTCACAGCCCCACGTTCGGAGCCTGAACCTTTCGGTTAGTGCCGCAGTCGGGTTATTTGAAGCCCGCCGCCAACTAGGGATTTTGTCCGGCTGAAGTAGGTTGTCCGGCTGAAGTAAGCAAAGAGATCCTTTGCTCATCGAGAGCGAGCCGTCTTTAGTCAGGTGTCCGCGAATTGAGTTAAAGGTTAAAACATCGGGTTAACCTTTCGTCTAGGAATCTGCAACGTGTTGACCGGCAACTGTTCGTGACCCTTTCTGGCTAAACTATTCCCCATGATTTCTTACTTAACGCTGGGTGACGAATGACTTTTTTTTCCTTTCTAGAGAAAGTTTATTTTTCGTCCTTTCGCTATCTAGAATACCGAATGAGTTCGGCTTAGATAAGAAATTTCTATGAACAATAGAGCGGCAATAGGAAGTTGATTGATAGATTTTTTTATCCTAAATTTATCAGTGCTGAGTCTCTAAAACCATCTCGGATCAATCTTTAGGAAGATTTTTGCTAAATTTGCGTCGGTATGCTCTATTTAATTTGTCAGAGTTTTCTCCATAATTTTACGGTTGTTGTTGCAGGCAAAATCAGCTTAGAGTCTCATTTTGTAATCAATCAGCAGCAGGATGCCAACAACGAAAAAGTTGTTTTCTCAGTCTTCCGGAGTAACGCAAGTCAAGCAAGTATGTTCCAATATGCACGCCTTAAGAAGGAATACACCCTTAGCTTGCCAGCTCTTGACAAAAGGCTCCTGATTAACGCAATGATGAAGTCTTCAACAGGGTGGGTCAAATAGTTAGGCCGTGCATGATCGAAAATTTTCCCAGTCATGTAAACTTGTCTAAATCAAAAAAGCAGGGTAATCTTGCCTAGGTATGATTACCGGCAGTGATCCCAATCACCTTTTGATGTGATTTGTCCCATTGACTGGTAAAAAAGAATCATTCAGGGACAGTTAAGCGCTCGTCATAAGTAGGAGGTCGTGTTTGAAACGCCCATTCACGCACAAGATTAAATCAGTTCCTTCCTGTGCAGCAGACAAAGATGCGAAAGCGAATCTGTCCGCAGGAAAGCTTTCCGGGGGAGAGTCAGGTTTATTGAAGCCCATTTCTCCAGAGGTTAACCGTCGGGCTCGCACCTCTGCCGCCATGATTGGATTGGCAATCTCAATGGGCACCTCCAGCCTATTGCTGCCGCAACAAGGTGATGAAGCAAAGGCAGCCGATCCGGTTGCCACAGAGCCAAGTGTTAATAACGCTCCTGCGGAAACAGATATTGCTGTTGCCGCCCCTGCCTCAAAGGTGGAGCCAGAAACAGCTTCTTCAGTCGCCCCATCGCCAGCAATAAAGCCGGAATCCAAATCAGTCGCCGTTTCTCCAAAGTTAGTAGAGCCGGAATTCACACCTGCCGTCGTTTCTTTGCAGGTAGAGCCGGAAGCAAAAGCAGAATCGAAACCAGCACCGCGCGTCATCGAACATAAGGTGCAGCAGGGGCAGACGATTTGGCAATTGTCGAAAAACTATCAGGTAGAACCTGCCGCGATCGCCACTTCCAACAACATCAAATCCAGCTCAGTTCTTCCAGCTGGACAAGTGGTGAAAATTCCTTCAGTGAACGGAATTGTTCACGAAGTTAAACCAGGCGATACCGTCGAAAAGCTATCTGAGTCTTATGGTGTTCCCCGCATCCAGGTACAGCAATCATCTGGAGCGGCAACATCAGATGGACTGCCGGTGGGTCAATCAGTCGCGATTCCCGGCAACGTAAATGAGCTATTAAAAGCAAGACAAGACGCTGCCATGAGCCGCTTAAAGGAGCAGCGGGGCCGCTTGCAGAATAGTCTGGCGGAGTTGCGGTCTGAGGAGTCTACACAAGTATCTACTGGGCGATTAAAAGTTACTGAACCAGCCCAAATTGATAACCCTGAAGCTGCTGAGGTAGAAATAGCTGCTCCTAGGGTACAAATTCCGGTTGTGGTGCAGACGCCAGAGGAAAATGCCCCCAATCAGGTAATTAACCAACTACCGTCGGCACAGCCACGAAATATCGCGGTGCAGATGCCAGGGGAAAATGCTCCGAATCAGGTAATTAATCAACTGCCGTCGGCACAGCCACGAAATATCGCGGTGCAGATGCCAGGGGAAAATGCCCCGAATCGGGTGATTAACCACCTCCCGTCCGCACAGCTACGGGAAGCGCTAAAAGCATCCTCGCAGCCGGTAGAGGTGAATGAAAGCGCACCAATCTCAGTACCGACCTTAGCGACCAACCAAGCGACCAATCAAGGGCTACCAATCCAGACAGTGGCCCCCACACCGATTGCTGTCGTTGAAACCAACGGGGCAACGGCAGATGTGTACCAGGTCAAGCCGGGAGATACGCTAGATGCGATCGCTCGCATCCACGGCGTTTCTAGATCGGAGCTGCTCCGGATAAATCAGTTGAATAACCCGAACATGATTCGCGTTAATCAACCACTGAAGATCCCGAAAAAACAGACTGTAACTGTAATCCCTGGTCTTAACGCTGCACTTAGACAATCCAAGTCTAATGTTGCTGTGCCAAATCTCTCCGTTCCTACTTTGCCAACTACTGTTCCCGTACCCGTCGCAGCAACACAGGTACGAGTGCAAAGGAATGCGAATGTCCCTACCGTCAAACCAGTGATGTTAGCGGATAATCCGTTACCCACTAGCACACCCGTTGCCGAGAGGACACAAACTCAGTCTGCTGGCTTGAAGCAAAACTCCGAGTACAGCACCCAGATTGAGAAACTACGGGAAGACATCATCAAACTCCGGCAGCAGTATCGTACCCAGCAAAACGGAGATACCGCTGACTCACAGAACGTTCCGGTTGCTAACATCTCGGTGCCAGTGACTCCTGCATTCGTGCCGGTTGCACCTGTCGTCAACAAACCGTTGCAACGTTCTGAATACTCGACTCCGATCAATCCAGAATTCAGCCCAAATCGTTATAACGAAGCCGTACAAGCAGAAATGCAAAAGCGGCAACGGCAACAACAGCGATCGCAGGCTGCAATTGAAATCAAGGTGCCCCCACCTGCTGCACCACGGGCTAGAACCCAGCAGTCACTGGTGGCGGCAGCGCCCTCCGCAGCGGACACTTATAACCCGACACTCCGCCCCCCCTTCGGGCAACAAGTTGCTCCAGATTTACCACCCCTCCCTGGTCCAAATCCCTACCTGCCGGATAGCCCAGGTCAATTTAATGGCTACATCTGGCCCTCAAAGGGCGTTTTGACCTCAGGTTATGGTCGGCGCTGGGGACGGATGCACAAGGGGATTGATATCGCGGCTCCGGTCGGCACGCCTGTAGTGGCGGCAGCTCCTGGTGTCGTGGTGTATGCACGCTGGAATTCTGGTGGTTATGGAAATCTGGTGGACATTAAACACGCTGATGGCACCCTAACTCGCTATGCCCACAACAACCGGCTTCTGGTTCGAGAAGGCGAAGCAGTTGAGCAAGGTCAGCAGATTTCTGAGATGGGCAGCACCGGACGCAGCACGGGGCCTCACCTTCACTTTGAGTTGCATTCGGCTGGAAAAGGAGCTATCAACCCGATAGCTTTGCTACCCCGACGCTAAGAAAGAGGCAAAAGCAAAGGAAAAGGCAAAAGAAAATATATTTCTTTTGTCTTTTCTCTTTTTTAAGCCAGGGTAGCAATAATCTTGCTGGTATGCTAGGATGATAAGGTTGTTTAAGAAAACTTGGCTCTGTAGCTCAGTGGTTAGAGCAGGGGACTCATAAGCCCAAGGTCGCAGGTTCAAATCCCGCCAGAGCCATTTTATAAAGTTATAAAAAGCCAGGTCTGAAGTCTGAAGAATGAGTAGTCTGGTGATTGTACTCATTCCTCGCTGGTCATTAATCGGAATAGTGTCGGATGAGTTCGGCAATAGACCAAGCTTGAGCGATCGCTCCTTGAACGGCATGAGGCGGATCGCCATCAAAAATTTCCGAGACCGAACCTAGGCAGGCTGAGGACTGCAAGTGTTCAATCATCGGCTGCCAATCAAAAGGGACGGGTTCTGAAGCGTAGAAGCGCCTCCTAGCTCGAATAAAGGGGCCAATCAGCCAGCTCCAAACCGTGCCTTGGTGGTAGGCGCGATCGCGATATTGAGGATTCCCAGCATACGTCCCCACATAGTTGGGATCGGCGGGATCGAGACTGCGGAGACCGTAGGGTGTTAGTAAGCGATCGCTTGCTACCTTGAGGACAGACTGCCCTTGCTCGGCAGGAAACCCGCAATGAGAAAGTGAGAGAGCCAAAACTGCATTCGGACGAATTGTGGGGTCTCGCACGTCATCCGGTGCGATCGTATCGTAGAAATATCCCCGAGTCGGATTCCAGAACTTTTGCAGCGATCTCTTCACCTGTTGCGCCTGCTGAATATAGCGTTCTCGCTGGTTAATCCGCTTCTGTGAATTTGCTCCCCCTTCCCTGACTAACAATTCTGCCCACCGGCTCGCCCAACATAAAGCAGAGTACCAGAGAGCATTAATTTCTATAGGTTTACCCCGACGAGGCGTTACTGGCTGACCATCAACCACCGCATCCATCCAGGTAAGCGCCACTCCTGGAGCATCCCAGGTGACTAGGCCATCGGTGGCATCAATCCGGACATTGTAGAGGGTACCAGCCATAAAGCTTTTGTAAATCTGCCGCACCACAGGATATTGCTGAACCAGAAAATCCCAATCCTGCGTTGCTTCCAGGTAAAGACCCAAAGTTTCAACCCACCACAGCGCGGCATCAATACTGTTGTAAAATGGCTCAGCTCCAGTATCTGGAAACGCATTGGGAATCAAACCATTCCGACAATAGCGCCCAAAAGTTTCCAGCAGTCCCTTCGCCAACTCATAGCGCCCAGTCGCTAAAGCCAGTCCTGGTAGAGCAATTAGCGTATCGCGTCCCCAGTCATTAAACCAGGGGTAGCCAGCAATCACAGTCGGGCCAGCAATAGAAGCGCGGTAGACAATAAATTGATCGCCTGCTCGCAACAGGTGCTGCAAAATACCATTGTCACTGGTTGATGGTTCGTTGCTATGAAGCCGCAACACGGAACTCTGAACCGCTTTCAGTCGCTGTTGCTCTACCTGCACTGCTTGCTCAAAGTCTAGGGAACTGAGGTGTGGTTGTTTGGAGTTACACAATCCCACTTTCGCTTCTAGAGTGAGGGAGTCTCCCGGTTGTAGGGGCACTGTCAGGTATCCAGGGCTGAAGAGGTCTTCCTTGTCGCCCAATCCCCGCCGGTTCTCTTCTGGATAGTAATAATGCCAATACCAAACGGTGTCTGGTTGATAGCGACCCTTACTCCAGCGCAATTGCCAGGGAGTCCCAGTCCAGTCAGGACGCATCCCCTGCAAGCAAATTTGCTTTTGACCAACTAATTGCGAGAAGGACAATCCTGAGGCTGCGGATTGCTGGTGGTGAAAGTCGCGATCGCCAATCACCGGGCGTAACCTCAGCGTAGCCAACTCAGAGCCTTCATAGCGGTACTGGATCAAAATCCGGTTACAAAAGTGGGGAGTGGCTGATGGCTCAGTTTCTTTCCCGCTCCCTACCATCTCTGACCCGCTTTCTACTAGGCCATAGGGCATCACCATCTGCCTGCTTAGCTGCCAGTTATCCTCACCCCAAACCCAACGGGGAAACGGGTCAATATCAAAAGAACGCAGTAGCTGGTAGCCCAAAGGGTCAATTTTTCCGTCTATCCAGAAATTCGTCCCCAGTGCAAATATCCGTCCTCCTACATCCAAACTGGCATCCAGGTGAGACAGTAATAAAGTTCGCTGACTCGGCGGCTCGAGGGCGGCAATTAACCAACCGTGATAAGTCCGAGTCCGAGCATCACAAACCGTTCCACTAGCAAAACTTCCTAACCCGTTGGTGAGTAGCCACTCGCGCGTATCCAAATTCTTCATTCCTACTCAAACTCGTTATGAGTATGATATAGTTGTTACAGTTCGTAAATAAGCCGTCGTTGCGTCTAGGGTAGACCTCAACTAGATTACCCTTGACTCAGCACGAGTCAATGCAAAATCTATTCCATTTAAGGAGAATCTATTCATGACCCACCACACAGAAGGCTGTCTTCGGGTTGGACAAACCGCCCCAGACTTTACCGCAACCGCTGTGGTCGATCAGGAATTCAAGACGGTCAAACTGTCTGACTATCGTGACAAGTATGTAGTCTTGTTCTTCTATCCCCTTGACTTTACATTCGTTTGTCCAACAGAGATTACAGCTTTTAGTGACGCTTATTCAAAATTTCAGGATCTCAACACTGAAATCCTTGGGGTCTCTGTTGACAGTGAATTTTCCCACTTGGCATGGATTCAAACAGACCGCAAATCCGGCGGCGTCGGCGACCTAAACTATCCCCTCGTTTCTGATATTAAGAAAGAGATTAGTGCTGCTTTCAATGTCCTCGATCCAGAGGCAGGCATTGCACTCCGGGGGCTGTTCATCATCGATAAAGAAGGCGTGATTCAGCACGCTACGATTAACAACCTCGCTTTTGGTCGCAACGTCGATGAGACTCTGCGGACGCTGCAAGCAATCCAGTACGTCCAGACTAACCCCGATGAAGTTTGCCCCGCTGGTTGGCAACCGGGTGACAAGACAATGGTTCCCGACCCCGTCAAGTCAAAGGTCTTCTTTTCTGCCGTCTAAAAAATTGCTGGTGGCGAGTCAGTTTTAGGACTGATTTAGTCGTGAATAAATCAAAATCCCGATACATCTAATGAGATTTTTCTTGTTAGATGTATCGGGGTTTATTTTTTTATGATTGTTTCCTTCACTTAAGTTCCATCGCTACAAATTTTCCGGAAGGCGCAAGCAGATACAACATCAAAGTTAGTTTAGTAGTTGGAAAAACTCTCAGTTGATAACGGGGATACGCCAAGAGCTTAAGTTAGTCACTCAGGGATGCGATTTTTGTTGGGGATGAAGGATGCGATCGCTTTCTCGTCCACGATTCGCCCCGGTTCGCAAAAAAGTAAAGAACTATTACAATTACAGCAATAAGACCAAAATGATATACCGATGCTGACATCTACTGACTTTAGCGGACTGTTAAATCAACGCTTCTTTGAAAATTTCTTGCCGATACCGGCAACCAGCCGTTTAAACCTGGGAGAAACGACTCCAGCATTTGAACTGCCGGATATTACTAACGGAGGGAAAGTTAAGTTATCGGATTACAGGGGAAAGCAACCTGTAATCCTTGCCTTCACCCGCATCTTCACCGAAAAGCAGTATTGTCCGTTCTGCTTTCCTCACATCAAAGCGCTGAATGAAAACTACGAGCGCTTTACCAGCTTGGGCGTCGAGGTGTTGATGATTACCAGTACCGACCAACCGCAGAGTAAAACGGTTGTCAAAGACCTGGGTTTAAAGATTCCCTTGCTCAGCGACCCCAGTTGTCGGACGTTTCGAGCTTACTGTACGGGTCAAGCTTTGGGTGCGCCTCTGCCAGCCCAATTCGTACTGGATAAACAGGGAATTCTGCGCTATAAACATTTGTTCTCCTTCCTCGACCATAATGCTGAAGTGGAGAAGCTGCTAGAGACGCTCAGCGGATTGTAGATTCCTCGAATCATGCCAACAAGTTGCGTTCAGACCCTACTCTGTCTGAACGCAACTGGGAATTAGCATCAGGGAAGTGGACGAGAAAACCTGCGGAAAAGCGGCACATCGTTAGCCATTAAATTCGCCATCAGTAGGATATTTGACCGTTCTATCGTGGGAAAACTAATGCGATAAATAAAGTTATCCTGCTGCCACATTACTGAGGAAAACTCATAGGATGGCTTTTGTTTCTGCCCTTCTAATAGATATCCTCTAATATCTTTCCTTAAGGTGATGGGATCGCCTGCTGTTTTATGTTTTTCTAATTCTCTTATTGCATTGGGCGAGGCCTTTCTCTCAACCGAAAAACTGCCGACTAAGCACGGTTGAGGGTTACTGTAGCAGGTAAAAAGGCTAACAGTATAAATTAATGGGGTTTCTGACGGGAAGACACGGACAACCAACTCGGAAGGATCTACATCGGCGAAACCACTGAGTAGAATTTGGGACGGCAAGCGCATGATCAACCCAGGCGGGATGCTGCTTTGAATAGTCTCTAAATGGGGAGTAAATACAGGAGCGGGACGAGCCTGTACGGGCACGTTCTCAGATACCCTAATTACTACACTCCCAGCCACTGCCAGAACGACTGACAGATATAGTTTTTTAACCCGCAAGAATTTGTAATGCAAGGATTCGAGATTTTGTCAAGGGTTTAAAAAAAAGCATAGCAGCTGGAATGCGGCTCAGGGCGATCGCTCGCCCAACACCAGAAAGCAGATTCTCAAGATCCGCCCTTAAGACTGACCTATAGAAAGGTCTTTGCACTTTATGATTTGTAAAGTGAACGTTTGTAAACTATCAGCAGTCTAAATAGACAGGCAGGCACAGAGCTAACCTGTTGCCCGTGCATCTCACCGCTGGACTGCCCCGCCGAATGCAAGTCCGAACCGTCTCCTGAGTGAAACACCCAAGTGCAACTTAAGCGTATGTCTCCTGATATATCTGCTGCTCCAGCCTCTCGGCAGCAACCGAGTCAAAAATTAACAAGGCAACGGCAAAATCAAAAAATTCCCCTATTTATATTGATATTTGCTGTTTTAGGGATACCTGGATTGACCAGTTGTGGCATTCTGCCGAAAGCAGAAGCGGAGGCTCAATCTCCCAGAGGGCAACAAGGGGGGCAAGGAAAACCTACGCCAGTGGATGTGGCGATCGCTCGCAGCGAATCGCTCCAAGAAGATGTAAAATTCATCGGCACCACTCGCCCACTCAGAGAAGTCTCGGTGCAACCCCAAGTGGAAGGACGGCTGCTATCTCTTAAAGCAGATGTGGGAGATCGGGTCGCGCAGGGTCAAATTGTTGCCCAGTTAGATGACACCACCTTATTGACTAGCGTGAATCAGGCGCAAGCAGAACTCGCAACGCTTCAAGCGGAAGTTGCCCGCGCCCGAACTCAGGTAGCTAATGCACGGACACAGGTGGAACAGGCAAAAGTTGCATTGCAGCAAACACAGCGGGATGCGGCTCGACTGGCAGGCTTGGCGAGACAGGGTGCGATCGCTCAGCAACAAGCAGAATTAGCTCAAACCGAAGCTCAAACGGCTCAACAAGCTTTGCTCTCTGCTCAGGCACAGGTGACGACAGAACAGCAAGCAGTTGTAGCGGCTCAAGGCAGAGTCAAGGCGCAACAATCTGTACTGGCTCAAAATCGCGAACGGCAATCCTATTCAGTATTAACTTCCCCCATTAGCGGGGTTGTCGTTTCTAAAGGGTTAGAACCGGGCGATTTAGCAAACCCAGGGAGTGAAATCTTGAAAATTGGAGATTTCAGCCGCGTCACAGTGGTGGTGCCAGTTTCAGAATTGGAATTGTCAAATATCCGGGCTGGACAATCGGTGCGGGTGCAATTAGACGCCTTCAAGAACAGGGAGTTTCTTGGACAAGTGGCTCGCATTTCTCCGGCTGCGAATGTAGCGGCTCGTCAAGTGCCGGTAGAAGTCACGATTGCCAACCCTAATGGTGAGATCGGCAGTGGGCTGTTGGCACGGGTCAGCTTTGCCTCAAATACGTCCCCACGGGTCGTGGTGCCGCAGACGGCGCTGCAAGAAGCAGGAGGGAGAGGGAGACAGGCACAGGGGGGGCAGGCACAAGGGGGACAGGCAAGAAGCGAGGGAGAGAGCGCTTCCAACTCCAAAGAAAATGCAAAACCTAGCAAGGCGACGGTGTTTGTTGTGACTCGTGAAGGGCAACAACCAAAAGTGCAAGCTCGATCGGTGACAGTAGGCGATCGCGTAAATGGAAAAGTAGAAATTCTGTCGGGATTAAAGCCGGGAGAGCGATTTGTCAGCCGCGCTGGTAAGCCGCTCAAGGATGGCGAACTTGTAAGCTTAAGTGTTTTATCAGAAACTCCAAAGCCTTAGAGTTTTGAGTTTTGACTTCTTAATTCAAAACTCACGCATTCACTCAAAATTCCGAATTCACTCAAAATTCAGAACTCAAAATTCAAAATAATTATGTCTGGATTTAGCCTAAGCGCGATCGCTATCCGCCGTCACATCGGCACACTCATGCTCACCATCGCTACGTTGGTGCTTGGAGTCTTCTTTCTCTCCCGACTCCAAGTTGATTTGTTGCCGTCTATCACCTATCCCCGGATTGGCGTGCGGGTAGACGCCCCTGGAATCTCCCCAGAAGTGGCAGTTGATGAAGTCACCAAACCGCTAGAAGAAGCATTAAGCGCCACACAAGGAGTGGTACAAGTTTACTCCCAAACCCGCGAAGGGCAGGTAAGTTTAGACTTGTATTTTGAACCGGGAGGGAACATTGACCAGGCACTAAACGATGCCACGGCTGCCTTTAACCGGGGTCGCAGTAGACTCCCCAGTACCATCGAAGATGCCCGCTTATTTAAAGTTGACCCCTCCCAGCTGCCCGTTTACGAAGTGGCGCTACAATCTGCTTCGCTGGGGGATGCGGAGTTGCGAGTCCTTGCCGATGAAGAATTATCCCGCGAACTCGGTGTCGTCAATGGTGTCGCTGCTGTCGATGTTGCAGGTGGGGTGGAAGAACAAGTCCGGGTGCAAATTGACCTGAATCGCTTACAGGCGCTAGGGGTGAGTTTGGTAGACGTGTTAAATGCTTTAGGCGATCGCAACCAGGATGTCTCTGGCGGTCGCTTGCAAGGCGCTGACTCCGAACCGCTTACCCGTACTGTTGGACGCTTTCAGAATGCCCAAGAAATTAGCAATCTCTCCTTTGAAGTTGGTTCCCCAACCGCCAGCGCAGTAGGAGGACAAAGCCCCGCGCTTTTACCACAATCTCGCGTTTATCTAAGAGATTTTGCCGAAGTCATTGATGGGACAGAAGACCAGCGGGTATTTGTCTATCTGAATGGGCAACCAGCGGTAAAACTCAGCATCCAAAAGCAGCCAGATGCCAATACTATCGAGGTTGTGGATGGAGTTAAAAAACGGATCGAAGAACTGCGGCAAGCTGGGGTAATTCCCGAAGACATGAAACTGCTGGCAACGCTGGATGAGTCGAAATTTATCAGCAACTCGATCTCCAACGTGACCAGTTCCGGATTGCTCGGTGCAGGGTTGGCAGCGGTGGCGGTGATGCTATTTCTCGGTAGCGCCCGTCAAACTTTAATTATTATCATCGCCATTCCCCTCGCGACCATTGCGGCGATTATCTTAATGCAGCTATTTGGACTCTCCATCAACATTTTCAGCTTAGGTGGTTTGGCTCTGGGTGTGGGGATTGTCGTAGACAACTCTATCGTAATGATGGAGACAATTGCCGAAGGTGCTGGCATGACTCCGGGTCAGGATAGCAAAGCCCGGATGAATAGCCAGCAAGTAATCGATCAAGCAGAACGTAGCGGTCGCGAGGTGGAATCGGCGCTAATTGCCTCTACCACTACTAACTTGGTGTCTGTGCTGCCGTTTTTGCTGATTGGTGGCTTTTTCTCCCTGCTATTTAATGAATTAATTCTTACCATTAGTTTTTCTGTAGCTGCCTCTCTATTGGTGGCGCTGACAGTGGTGCCAGCACTCAGTTCTCGGTTGTTGGCAATCCAGTGGTCGAGTGGAGTGGGTCAGTTTTGGCCTTTGCGGGAATTTAACCGCCGATTTGAGGCAGCGACTGGCAGCTATACTCGCTTTCTGACTGGAGTCGTGCGTTATCGGTTATTAGTAATCGCCGCTATTATTCTGCTTTTCGGCGGCAGTAGTTTGTGGATGGTCGGTCAAATTCCCCAAGAAATTTTGCCTCGGATTAATACGGGGCAAGCCAATTTGTTTGCCCAGTTTCCTCCCGGAACTAGCGTGGAAACTAACCAAAAAGTGATGAAACTGGTGGACGAAATTTTGGTTAAACAGCCAGAAAGCGACTATGTATTTAGTACAGCCGGAGGTTCTCTGTTCGGCAGCAACACCAATGCCAATCCCCTACGAGCTTCCAGCTCAATTACTCTCAAATCAGGTACCGATGTCGAGAAGTTTGTCGAAAAAGTCAATCAGGAGTTTAACAAGCTTAATTTGGCGGGGATTCGTCTGCGACTGAATCCCGGTCAGGTACGGGGGATTATCCTCAGTAACTCGCCAGTGCGGGGGGCGGATGTGGATATCATCCTCCAGGGAAACGATGAGCAGCGGTTGCAACAAGCGGGGCGGCAAGCGCTGCAAGCCTTGGATGAGCAGGTAAAAAGTGCAACTTTCCGACCTGATGCTGACTCTCGACAACCAGAAGTGCAGATTCGACCAGATTGGGAGCGTGCAGAAGAGTTGGGTTTGACGACGCAAGACATTGGGCAAACGATTCAGACAGCAATCGAGGGGTCAGTCCCAACTCAGTTGCAAAGAGGCGATCGCTTAGTTGATGTCCGCGTCCAATTCAATGAGCAATCCGTGCAACGCGCTTCGCAACTTGCACAAATACCCTTATTTGTCAATAGCAACAGCTTAGTTCGGTTGGGTGATGTCGCTACAATTTCCGAAGGTCAAGCCCCCGGTGAAGTTCAGCGGATTAACCAACGACAGGTTTTTATCATTGCGGGTAGTCTGAGTGAAGGAGCTAACCTCAGCGACGCCCTGACAGAGGTAGATGAGGTACTAGGGAATTTGCGATTACCCGAAGGCGTGAGCGTGATTCCCAGTTCGACAGCGGAAACGAATCAGCAGTTGCAAAACTCCTTGACAATTTTAGGAGGTTTAGCTGCTTTCTTGGTTTTCGTGGTTATGGCGGTGCAATACAACTCCTTGATTGACCCCTTGGTCATTATGCTCACGGTGCCGCTGGCTTTAGCGGGGGGCATTCTGGGGCTTTATATCACCCAAACCCCTATCGGTGCTACGGTGCTAGTCGGTGCGGTGCTGCTGGTGGGGATTGTGGTGAACAACGCCATCATCATGGTGGAGTTGGCTAACCAGATTCACGAACAGGAAGGCATCGACCGACAAGCGGCGATTTTAAAAGCGGCTCCCATGCGCCTGAGAGCGATTATGATGACCACCATCACCACGGTTCTCGGCTTGTTTCCGTTGGCGCTAGGAATCGGGGAAGGCTCAGAATTTCTGCAACCGCTAGGCGTTGTGGTGTTTTCCGGTCTATCTCTGGCAACGCTGCTAACCTTGTTTATTATTCCCTGCTTCTATGTGCTGCTGCACCAGTTCCCAGTCAGCAAGCAGGTACTAAAATGGCAGCGCTCGCTCTCTAGAAAATTTGCCCGGAAAACTTTTTCTAGCGATCGCAAGTTCTAGTTGATGCTGTCTTCAGCGGAGTCTAGTGCTTGACACAAGAGCGATCGCTTGATTGCTCTTGTTCGCTTTTTGCCCTAGCATCAATTGCTTGTTTCAACTTTTGCTTCTTTCAACTTTGTGGGTGAACGGGAATTTCAATCCAAAACTCAGTACCCTTCTCTGGTTGACAAGAACACTTAAAGACGCCGCCATGTTTTTCCACCACAATTTGATAGCTAATTGACAGTCCTAAACCAGTGCCTTTACCAACCGGCTTGGTTGTGAAAAAAGGATTGAAGATTTGCGCCTGCACCGCCTCTGGCATACCAGGGCCATTGTCAATAATTTGAATTACCACATGAGCAGGATGATCGATAAAAGGCTGAATGGAAGAATCTGTTTCCTGCTTTATCGTGTCTTTTTCATCGTTAATTTTTTCATCTTTTATTCTTTTTGCTTCCTCTTTCAAAAAGGTGCGGATAGTAATCTGACTGGGTGAAGTATTAACTTCCGATTGGGTGAGGACGGCATCTGTCCCACTGGTGTGCTGCACAGAACCAGCAGCTTCTCCAGTTGCCATCAGGAAGGAAGTTTGATCCCAGTCGTTTTGCTGCTCCAGCGCGTCAATCGCATTGCTAAGGACATTCATAAACACTTGATTGAGCTGACCGGCATAGCACTCAACTAAGGGCAGATCGCCATAAGCCTTGACAACTTCAATACTGGGAGCCTTGCCCTTCCCTTTGAGTCGATGTTGCAAGATTAACAGCGTGCTGTCTAAACCCTCATGGATATCCACCCGTTTCATCTCGGCTTGGTCAAGGCGAGAGAAATTCCGCAGAGACAGTACCAGTTGACGGATTCTGTCAGCCCCCACCTTCATCGACGACAGCATTTTGGGCAAGTCTTCAGCAATGAATTCCAAATCGATTGCTTCTGCCTGCTTAGCAACCTCCGGATCGATCTGGGGATAACGCTCCTGGTAGAGATGTAACAGATCGAGCAAATCTTTTACGTAGTCGCCAACGTGAATGAGATTACCGTAAATAAAATTAACCGGATTGTTGACTTCGTGAGCCACGCCTGCCACTAGTTGTCCCAAACTCGACATTTTTTCTGTCTGAATCAGTTGGGTTTGGGTTTGCTGTAATTCTTGGAGGGCAAAAGCGAGTTGTTCTGCTTGGTGTTGGGTTTGAGTGAGTAATTCGGCTTGCTGTAGCGCGACGCCGAGTTGAGCGGCAACCTGGGTAGCAAAATCAATAGACGGGGCTTCCCAGTGTCGCGTTTGGGAGCATTGATGAATACAAAGCAATCCCCAAAGAACGTCTCCTTTGAGCAGTGGCACCACTAAGTTAGCTCGAATTTGAAATAGGGAGAGAAGTTGGAGGTGACAATCTGTTAAGCCTGCATCGTAAATGTCAGCAACCACCTGAATCCGACCTTGATGATACTGCTGAGCGTATTGTTCTCCAAAGCAGCGATCGCAGATTTTCAGGGTTAAAGCCGAGACAAAACCATCTCGAACATCCTCAGAGACAAACTCTCCAGCTTCCCAGTTCGACTCCGGATCGAACCGAAAAATGCCGACTCGATCGGTGTTAAGCAGTTGCCGAACTTCAGTCACGGTTGCTTTGAGGATGGTGTCGAGGTTCAGAGAGTCTCGAATTTTAGTAACTACTCTAAATAGTGCTTTTTGTTGTTCCGCTGCTTGCTCGATGCGACGAGTTTGGGCGGTGGCGGTGACAGCAGCAGTGCGACTTTTTTGGTAGAGTTCGGCTTGTTGAATTGCGATCGCGGCTTCATTTGCCAGCTGTTGCAGCAAATCAATTTCAGCAGTCTTCCATTCCCTAGGAGCTTGGCACTCATGGGCAACGAGTAGCCCCCATAGCTGTTCTCCCATTTTAATTGGGACAACTAAGTTGGCTTGAACCTGAATTTTTAGTAAAAACTCTATATGACAGGGATGCAAATCTGATTCAGCTACGTTATCAATTGCTCGAACCCTTCCCTGCTGGTAAGCAGAGGCGTACTCCTGAGGAAAGCATTTATCTTCATATATCTCTCCCAGAATTGAGTTCCAACTGCCTGTCACCGCTTCTACAACCACCTCCCCTTGCAAACTTCTGGTGAACTGGTAAATTACCACTCGGTCTGTGCTTAGCAGTTTCCTGACTTCTTGCACAATGCTTTGGAGGATCTTCTCTAAATCCAGAGTGCTGCGAATTTGGTCTGTGACTTCCTTGAGGACTTTTGCAAAATCTAAGGACTGTTGCAGCTGAGCGGTTCGCTCTTGAATTTGATGTTCGAGGTTGGTATTTAGAGACTGCACTTGCAAGTACAGTAGATACTGCTCAATCGCCATTGAGAAGTGATGACCCAAGGCTTGAGCGAGTTCAATTTCTTCCGGTGTCCACGCTTGTGCTTGGCCTCGTTTCAGTTCCCTCCATGCCTCAAAGGAGTTACGGGGTTGCAGTTGTCGCTGATCCGAGTCAAAATTTCCAGCCCACAAAGTTTCCGTGTCAATTTCATTGCGGAAAATGCACAAGTATCCCAGACCCTGTTGTCGATACTGAAGGGGCACAATCAGGATGCCACGAATCTGAGTCGTGCGGAATGCTGGCGCGATGACTCGCAGATGAGGTTGTTTATAGAGATCCGTCACTGCCTTGATGGGATTGCAGGCAGGATCTTGTAACTTTACATATTCTTGCCAAACGGGATGCTCTTCAAGGGGACGATCTTTGCCGATGGCTCCTAGCATGGGTTGATCGCCGCAGACAAATAGGCTTGCCTGACGTAGGTTTTCAGCTGCGATGTAAATTCTGCCACCAGAACCTTGAAAGGCGGCAACCGTTTCCGCAAGGGCTTCAGAAAGCTGAATCGTAGGCAGCGCATGGAGCAGGGTGGCGACTCGGTTAATCCGAGCTTCCCGCGTTGCTTGGGCGCAGGCGAGTTCCAGCAAGGTGGATTGAGCGATCGCAATTGAAACTTGATCCGCTACTAACTGCACGATTTGCAGTTCTTGTTCCGAAACCGAACGCGATTCAGCATGATGAGAGACTAATAAACCCCATAGTTCCGGCTGTGTCTCCTGCGTGCGAGCATCATGATACAGAATCGGCACCACTAGGGAAGATTTGACTCCCATTGCCGTGAGATATTCAATATGGCAGGAATCGACTGGGCGATAGCGAACATCTTCCACGTTCAAAGCAGCACCCGTCTCGGCGCAATCCAAGGAACTCAGACCAATTAAGCCTTGGTAAACATCGACAATTGAGCGCTGACGAGCCTTCAGAAACATCTCACGGGCGTGGGGAGGAATGTCATCAGCCGGAAAATTTAGCCCGATTAAGGATGGGAGGCGATTGTTATCAATTGCTTCAGCAATCACTTCTCCACTGCCATCAGCATGAAACCGATAAATCATCACGCGGTCGGTTGCAAGCAATGAGCGAATTTCAGTGACTGTTGATGACAAAATTTCAGGCAATTCCAGCGATCGTCGAATCCGATTCGTGATTCCGTGTAATAAGCTTGCTTGGTCTATTTCTTGCGGCATTGTTTGCGTATTATCACTTAAGCTCATTCCTTTTATCCACCAAGTCTATAAATTCAGGCATGAATGTTTTTCTATAGTTCTATTTTGTAACTGAAAAGTCATGCTGGGTATTCGTAAAACTATTGATTTTATAAAACTTCTAAACTTAATATTAACTTTCATTTTATTTAAAAAAATAACTTCAAGGTATTGACAGCCCGTTGAAGTCATGTTAGTAAAACCCAAAAAATATTTTGTTTTAAAAAATTACTAATTGAGGTTAGCCAAATCTGTAAATTTAGAAAGGAGTAACACTACATTTTTCCTAACCGTTGTCGGATTTCTTGACGGACACTCATCAGAATTTTTCCCAAATGATTTTGTCCAGTTTTTTCTACACCGCAACCCCAGTAATAATCGGTGGGAGAATTCTCCACGATTGGACGATCGCCGGTAGAAAGCAAAATGGATTGAATTTCTAGGTGAGTCAGAAACTTGGTTAGCACAGCTTCGCGCATAATTTGGGTTTTTACTTGTTCCCAGTCCGGACGGATGTGGCGAGTGCGATCGCGTCCCAGTGTCGCGGCTTCCATTGGCGTTTTCGCGCTAGCGATCGCTGGGATTAACACTTCATCCTCGGTGCCAACAAATTTTTGTGCTTGATAATAATGCTCCACCGTCATCCAATCTTGACCCAATAGATAAATTCCATGAGGAGAAAAGTTGGAAAAACATCCGTAGGGATCGTCAGCTTTATAAAAGTAAATCGTCATGTCGAAACAATAGGTCGAAATAATAAGAGTGCTTGTCCCAGTTCTACCATGCTTGTTGCTCCAAGAGATGCAGTGTGGAAGGCGACTTTAAGCCGATTGGGTATTCACCGTCATCAAAATTGAGGATGGTAAGCGCCTGTTGCCAACATCCTAATCCAGCTTTGGGAGTGCCTCCCGAATACACTTCAGTTAAAAATAATTGTTTGTTAGTTTTTCCTCTAACTAAACCGTATTCAGTATCTCCCTGCGGCTAGGTGCCTAGTTACAGAACTTCCAGAAAAACTTATCCATACACTATTGTAGGGGTACGGCAATGCCGTACCCCTACTGCTTGAATCAAAAATCGTGCCCCTACTCCTTGAATTTAAAATTCTATCCTCTTTTCAAGGAATGGGAGTGCCAAAACTGGTTACTGTTTTTCTAAAGCCTTCAATCCCTGGTCAATTTGCTCAGCTTGCTGAGTTTGACCTGCCTCTTTAAACAAGTCTCTGGCTTTTTTCATGGCTGCGATTGACTCAGACTTCTTACCTTGTTGATTTAGAGCTACCCCTAGACCAAAGTAAGCAGGTGCTGCTTTCGGAGCAATTTCGGTTGTCTTTTTGAGAGCTGCGACTCCCTCATTTAACTTTCCTTGTTTGACCAAGGCAACCCCTAAGAAATAGTGTGAATCTGCACTTTTTGGGTCGATTTCAATTGCTTTCTTGAAAGCCTCGGTTGCTTCGGGTAATTTACTTTCACCTTGGGCACCTAAAGCAACTCCCAAATCATTGTATGACCTTGCATTTTTCGGGTCAATTTCAATTGATTTTTTGAAGTTTGCAGCGGCTTCAGGTAATTTGTTTTGATTGACCTGAATAAATCCTAAGTCATTATAGGATTTGGCATTTTTCGGGTCAATTTCAATTGCCTTTTTAAAAGTGGCAGATGCTTCTTCCAGTTTCTTTTCTTGAACCTGAACAAATCCTAATTTATGATATAGTTCGATATTTTTAGGATTACTTGCAATTGCCTTTTGAAAAGCATCACTTGCTTCAGAGAATTTCTTTTGATTGACCAGAATAGTTCCTAATTTATTGTAACTTTCTGCATCCTTGGGATTAATCTCAACGGCTTTGTTGTAATCAGCGATCGCTTCGTTTAATTTGCCTTGCTGAGCTAAAGCATTTCCTGAGTCAACATACTTTTTAGCGTCAGCCTCTGATTTTTGACAACTTAGTGTCAGGAAGCTTAAGCATCCCGCTACTACAATCATCAGCCCGAACCTGGATAACTTTACAGTCCTAGAAGACATAACCTAGCAAGTTTCTGGATGAAAGCCCCAATATAACACATGAGCAAATTTCATCACTGACGATTTAAAAGGGCGTTACCCGCTCAAAAATTTGATTTTGTGGAGTGGGCAATGCCTCCCAAATCTTATCTGGGTGGGCAAAGCCCACCCAAAAAAAGTCAACCTTTACTAACTAAATGCTCTAATCGTTTTATCCACCCATTCCCGGTATCATGCTCTTGCTGAGGCGTTTGATAGCGCTCTCTGCCACTTCAGAGTAACGGCTTTCTCCGCACAGAATCTTGCCCATGCGCTCAGTGGCACTAGGGCGCTTAACACCGACTCGATAAGCAATCCCAGGAACTCTGTAGAACACTCCTGCTAAGCGTTGCGCCCACTGCATATCCGATCCCCATTCTTCGGCGATCGCGCTGGTATATCCTTCCAGCGCATTGCCATCCCCAAAGAGGGATTTGTCAATCGCTTGGGCTGCTTTCAAGCCGCTAAACATTGAGGGACGAATTCCTTCAGCCGTAAATGGATCGACAACACAGGCGGCTTCTCCGGCTAAAACTGCATTTTGTGTATGCAGGGTTTGATTGCCATCCCACAAACAAAGGGGATGACCATGTTGCTGGCTCTGATTAACCTCTACGCCGAAAGATTTGGCGTACTCAGCCACAATTTTCTTAAAGTCTTGGGGTTCACCGCCGATGAACGTGCCAACGCCGATAGAATACCCGTCGGCTTTAGGAAAGTTCCAAATATAGCCATTTTTGACCATCCCAAATTCAAAATGAATCTTTTGCTGGTTGGCATTTTGGGCGGGTACTTCTGCTTCTAAGGCTCCAGCCAGACGCCGTTTGCGCTCTTTAAAACCCAGCCACTTAGCCATTGGCCCTTTGGCTCCGTCTGCGGCAATCAGATAGCGACCTTCCACGGGTCCATTAGCGGTGTTGACTTGCCAGCGATCGCTCTTAAACTCAATCCCTGTTACTTCCGTGTTGTCTCGTAGTTCTGCGCCTTTTTGCTGCGCCTGCTGCATCAGGAAGTTGTCGAAAACGTCTCGCCGTACCATCCAAATCGGTTGTCCTGTTTCCAGCTCTACTTCTACTGGATCGCCCATTTTCCAGGTATAACGGAGTGATTTTAGTTTTAAGGAAATCGCTGGAGAAAAATCAAAATCAAACCACTCTTGTACCGCCGGTGATACTCCACCCCCACAGGGTTTGTAACGCGGCATTGTGTCTTTTTCTAAGACTAAAACCGAACGTCCTCCCTTAGCTAGATGATAGGCTGCGGTTCCACCTGCTGGGCCAGCACCGACAATAATGCAGTCAAACATTGTGTTAATTTTTGCTCCTGGAGACACTTACAATTTAAGCTTGTCAAGTGAAGAATCTACATTCTCACCCTTGACACTCACTGGGAATTAAGCTTAATTGTTTTCCCTACCAGATGGGTATTTGCGTAATTATGCTTATTTCAGTAAAACGTATACAAATTCAGTGCTTCAGGATTTTATAAGATAAATATTATTCGCCTTTATTTAGATTTTCTCTTGAATTCTAGAAGACAAACCGTGTTTTCCAGTACGTAGTTGTTCAGCTTTTTCTTCCAGACAGCTAGAGGCGCGATCGCAATATTTATTCAATTCCTCAATTTTACTGAGTGCAAAGTTTACATAAAGCTTATAAGATAAGTTCATGAAAGCTTTATAAAGTCGCTGACCGACTATTTGGTGCTTCTACTATTTTCATAAGGGGAAAAGCGATGTTCTGGGAATTACGCATCCAATACGCCAACGGCAACGAGAAAGTTCTACGCACCTGCAAAAATCGAGAAACAGCCCTGCGGTACATCGATGCAATCTACTCCCAGGGCTATCCTATGCACGTGGCGTTCCTGGTTCGCCCTGCCTTCGAGGCACAAGCGCTCCAACCTGCCTAGTCTCAGTTTTTAGCCCTTCGTCCTGAGTCCTTAGCTGAAGCGCGATCGCTGTTGACGAACGACCCATGACGAGTGACTAATGACTTTAAACGGTCGTGATATCTTTCTCTTTCTCGGCTAACAGCTCATCAACCTTGGCAATGTACTTGTCAGTTAGCTTTTGAACTTTTTCCTGCAAGTCTCGCGCTTCATCCTCAGAGACTTCACTATTTTTTTCTTGCTTGCGAATTGAGTCTACGGCGTCGCGGCGGATATTGCGAACAGAAACTCTACCTTCTTCAGCATACTTGGCAGCGATTTTCGCCAGTTCTTTACGACGCTCGGTGGTTAGGGGGGGAATATTCAAGCGAATGACTGAGCCATCATTGCTCGGAGTTAAACCGACATCTGATAAAGAAATCGCTTTTTCGATCAGATTCATGCTGCCGCGATCAAACGGCTGAATGGTAATCGTACTAGAATCTGGTGTATTGATACTTGCCAGAGACTTCAGAGGGGTGGGGGCACCATAGTATTCCACCGACACCCGGTCGAGGAGGGAGGCGTTCGCCCGTCCCGTCCGAATTGTATTAAAAGACCGTTGAGTTGCCTCAATTGTCTTTTGCATATGACTTTCAACATCAGCTAATTTCACAAGATCCTCCTACAATTGTTCCCACAGCTTCTCCCGTAACGGCGCGGTGGATATTGCCCCGCACCGAGAGGTCGAACACAACGATGGGGATGTTGTTTTCTTTGCACAGGGCGATCGCGGTACTATCCATCACCCGCAGATCGTGAGTGAGGACGTGCCCGTAGGTCAAGCTTTGATAGCGACGTGCGCCTGGGTTGAGATGGGGGTCTGAATCATAGATCCCGTCTACTTTGGTTGCTTTAAAAATTACATTCGCATCAATTTCCGCCGCTCGCAAGGCAGCAGTCGTATCAGTGGTGAAGAAGGGGTTTCCCGATCCAGCCCCAAAAATCACGACCCGTCCTTTTTCCAAGTGGCGAATGGCGCGACGCCGGATATAAGGCTCTGCCACTTCCTGCATTGCGATCGCTGTTTGCACTCGTGTCGGTACTCCGATTTGCTCCAAGGAGTCTTGCAAGGTCATCGCATTCATCACCGTTGCAATCATCCCGATGTAGTCGGCTGTCGCCCGATCCATGCCCGCCGAAGCTGCCTTGACACCGCGAAAGATATTGCCGCCACCGACGACAATTGCTATCTGAATGCCACTTGCCACGACCTCTGCGACTTCCTGAGCGATTTCCTGAACCACAATTGGATCGATTCCATAGCCCAGGTTGCCCATTAAAGCTTCACCGCTCAGCTTTAGTAAAACCCGCCGATAAGTTATCCCCATGCCCAGACTATTGTCTCACTCAAAATACCTCCACCATAAGATAACAGTAGAGGAGTAAGTTTTGTGATATTATCCCCAAATTTAGTGACTAAAGTATGGGGAGGCTTGAGACTAGGGGTTAATGACGCCACCCGATCGGGCTGCCGACTGCCTTGGTTGAGGCGGTCGGAATCGCCGTTTTTCCTTGCAGCAAAGAAGCGATCGCATCCCGTAAATAATGCACCTTCACCGCTGCTGGATCTTGGGAATTATCATCAATCCGTCCGCTGTAGCGGAGTATTCCAGAATTATCTAATAAGAAAACCTCCGGCGTTGTCTGTCCCCCGAAGCAACGAGCCACATCCTGAGTGGTATCTCGCAGATAAGGAAAATTTAGACCGTGAGTTGCTACCAAAGTTTGCATCTTCTCGAAGCTGTCTTCAGGCGACTGGACAGCATCATTGGCGTTGATGCCAATTAGGGTAAATCCCTGGCTTTGGAACTCGGTTTGAATCTGAATTAGCCTACCCAGATAGGACTGCACGTATGGGCAATGATTGCACATGAAAACAACGCCCACCGCTCGATACTTTTCTAAATACCGAGCCAAGTGGTGGACTTGATTATCGCTTCCCGGTAATTCAAAATCTGGGGCATAACTACCAATAGGAGTGCCGGTCTTTTCCATTACACTCATTTACTTATCCTTGGGTAATTACAACAAAGTTTGATGAGGCTACAGGAGTAAGGGACAAGGTAATTTGGGCGTCTATTTGCTTTGGGAGAACGCCTGATAACCGATTAGTTTATAGACTAATTTGGCAGCGGTAAATTCGGATACCACGGAATCTACAATTGGTGCCAATTCCATGACATCACAACCAATCACCTCGTGATTTTGAAACACTTGCCGCAAAAAAGAGAGTAGGGAGTACCAATTTAATCCACCGGGTTCTGGGGTGCCGACACAAGGTATTAAGGTGGGGTCAATCCCGTCGCGGTCAATGGTGAGGAAAACTCGTTTGGTAGGGATACTAGCGATCGCTCTTTCCATCCAATCCGGTTGTGTCGCAATTTCTCTGGCCCGAAACACCGTCAGATTTTTCTCTTTGATCAGATCGGCTTCTTCTTTGCAAATGGCGCGGATACCGATTTGGACGGCTGGCAATCCCATCTCCACAATCCGCCGCATCACGCAAGCATGGTTGTGAATCGAGCCTTCGTACTCATAGCGCAAATCGCCATGAGCATCTATTTGCACGACCGTAAAGGGTTCATTGGGGGAGGCTTCTCGGTATGCCTCCACAAGACCAGTCGTAATGCTGTGTTCGCCACCCAGACCAATGACAAACTTGCCGTCAGCTATCATCTGGGATACCGTTTCGCGGGTAACTTGCAGCATTTCCTCAGATGAAACTGAACGACCGTTGCGGGTATCTGCAATCGATTCAGCCGTATAAATTCCAATGTCTTTGCCAGTTTCCCAATCTAGCTCTTCATCATAATATTCCACCTGCCCAGAGGCTTCTAGAATCGCATCTGGCCCTTTTTCGCAGCCATTTCGATACGTTGTCGCCTCGTAAGGAATCGGCAAAATCCCCACCCGCGTGGCATCGTAGGTAGAAGCTAAATCAGAGCTAAGGAATGGTACAACCGAAGCAACAGAAGTAGAAGTTTGCACCGTAGTCATCACCAACTAAATTTCATTAGGGACTCACCAATCTAGATACTGACACACTCCTCGCTTTGAGTGCTACGCACAGGTGAAAAGCTAAGGTTTTGAAATTGGAAATTGAAAATACGAATTCTCCGTGCCACTTTCCGCTAGCTTTTAGATTCTTCACCTGTGTACCAGGCTTATCTACACTTGGCATCAGAGTTTTTACGGGATTTTCGATTCAGTGGCTCAAAATTACTGGAATCCGTGTTTTCTAGAGTTGAAGAATTGTAAAATTAGAAAAGCTAAGTCTACCCGTGGCGTTGAGAGCGCACTCAAGGTGCGACGGGATAGAAATCAAAGAGATGTGATCGCTATCTATCCCATGACTCCATCCTCCTCCACCACTCCAACCGCACCTACCGCTGCCCATATCGTCACGAAAACTTGGACTTGGCAAGGTTTTCCCATCTGCTACCAGACTCAAGGAACTCAAGGGCCAGCGGTGGTGCTGGTACATGGATTTGGGGCATCTTGGGGGCACTGGCGCAAAAACATCCCGGTGCTGGCTCAACATTGCCGCGTCTATGCCATTGACTTAATTGGCTTTGGTGGTTCCGCAAAACCCACTCCAGGGGGCAAGATTTCCTACACCTTTGAAACTTGGGGACAGCAACTCGCTGATTTTTGCCGCGAGGTGGTGGGAAGCCCCGTTTTTTTAGTCGGAAATTCCATCGGCTGTATTGTGGCAATGCAAGCAGCAGTCGATCATCCAGATATTATCTTGGGAACTGCCCTAATTAACTGTTCTCTGCGGCTGCTGCACGACCGCAAACGCGCCCAATTGCCTTGGTATCGCAGCTTTGGGGCACCTATTGTTCAACGACTGCTGGCAGTCAAGTGGATTGGCAAATTCTTCTTTAGCCAACTTGCCAAGCCAAAGGTAGTACGGAAGGTTCTCCTGCAAGCCTACAAGCACCCAGAAGCGGTGACTGATGAACTGGTGGATATGCTCATGGCACCCGCCTTTGATGAGGGTGCTGTGGACGTTTTTGTCGCCTTTACACGCTATTCTCAAGGGCCACTGCCGGAAGACCTGCTGCCTCTGCTGCCCTGCCCGACAATCATCCTCTGGGGAACGGAAGATCCTTGGGAACCCATCGAGCTGGGGCGAGAGTTTGCCAATTACCCGAAAATTGAGAAGTTTATTCCCATCGAAGGTGTGGGGCATTGTCCTCAGGATGAAGCGCCTGAGTTAGTTAACCCAATTTTGCAGGAGTGGATATTGCAGCTGTACTCGGACAATCAAGTTTTAGCTGAAAATCCTTAGAAGTGCTGGAATTGTGGCATCTATGCTTCAGTGCTGCACCTTTATCAACTTAATAGATAGTGCGCCTTAGTAGTGCGCCCATATTTTTCGCAATGGACATCCCAGCATTTGCTCTAGCAAGTGAATCTGGCTATTATCAAGCTCTGTGTTGGGTTGGCGTGCTTCTAGAATAAAACGAGCGAAACCAGCGGGACACTCATACCGCAGGTCATTTAGCGAACAGACAGCACCGCAACAAGGCACGATAACCATCAGCTCGTTAAATCTTGTGCAGTATGCGGTGTCCATAGCTTGTTGCCACCACCGAGTTTCCAGGTAGGATAAACAGACAGGACAGAAGATTTGTTCCAAGTTGCTACCTGGGTCAACAAATTCCACGTCATCTGTAACTCTGAGATACACCCGATCTGCCTGCGGGACAAAAGACTTGAACAATTGCAAGGTCATCTGTTGAGCTGCGGTATCAGGTACAAGCTGTGGAGCTGTTGGAATCAATCTGAGGAAGTCAACAGACATTTTAAGCCGCCCCCCAGCGCTTCCAAGTAGTCACCCACACTAGAACAATCACCTGTTTGGTAATTGGTCGCTAAGAAAAGGTTTTAAGTTTTGAGTTGAAGAACTCTCTTCAACTCAAAACTTAAAACTCTCATGACCAATTACCCATTTAAAATGAGTCTTGATTCGTACTCCTCTTCAGCCAATCTTGACCTAGCTGAATCGTCACATCCGAGACCAGGTGGCCAGTGCTTTCAATCCGCACTTCCCCAAATCCCAACGAACGGTAGATAGCTTTGGCACTATTTCCATCTCCCTGTTGAGCCACTACGTGCGTTACCCGCAACGGTTCGGGCCACGGGTCGTCAACGTAGACATTTCGGTAGCCAGCATTATTGAGCGTGTTGATTAAGGATTGCACAGCCTTGCGATCGCCCGTACTATCTTGAATCGCTACCCGGATATAGGCTGGGTCGCTTGCTTCGCCACCGTCCATTCCCTGGTCAAAATGCTGTGCCATCATTGTCCGGATGCGGCGGCGATTTGGCACCCAATAACTCACCTCATGATTCCCGTTGCCACTAAAGTCACCCGGTACCATGAGCATTTGCACTTGGGAACGGTCTGTCTTGACGCCATAACCAACTAGGGCTAACAACTCCTCAACCGTTAAGTTGGTGTCAATATGCGATTGGATAACCGAGAGAATCTTCGGCATTCTCGCCAAAGTGGTTGGATTCAGTGCTTGTTCCATCAGTGCCCGCATGACCATTTGCTGCCGCTGAATCCGCCCAATATCGCCATACTTGTCATAGCGGAAGCGCAGCAATTGCAGCACTTGATTGCCATTGAGATGTTGTTTTCCTGCTTTCAGGTTGATGTACAGGTGCTGGCTCTCATCTCGATATTTCATATCCCTGGGGACATAGACGGTAACGCCACCCAAGGCGTCCACCAGCTTCTCTACCCCCTGAACGTTAATTCGGATGTAGCGATCGATTCCGACTCCGCTGAGAAGGTCGCTGGTTGTCTTAGCACTAAGGGCTGGCCCCCCCTCAAGATTCGCGGCATTAATCTTGGTAACGCCGACTCCCTCCACAAAGGTGCGGGTATCTCGTGGGATGGATAAAGCTGCGATTTTTTGCGCCTCCGGGTCAAACCGCAGCAAAAGCATGGTATCTGATAGACCCTCGAAGGAGTTCACCAGCGCGTGGTATCCCAGATTTTTTGTTTCAGCAGGAGGGTTATCCAGGTCGGAGGAGATAACCTTGATTCCCATAACTAAGATATTGACGGGGCGGGTCAGTTCTGGCAACCGCATACTGGTACGGGAGATGCGATCGCCATCAAACACCGCTGCTTCTTCAGGACTTAGCTGGCTTTGCAGCAAGGGCGTACTGGAAAAAGACACGGCTAACAAAGCTCCCGCAGTTGCTGACAGCATTGCCACCCCAGTCAAGCCCAACCCAAGCCAAAGCCAGTTTACCTGGTTTCGTTTTTTAACAGGTCTTTTCTTGATGGGTTGATTGGATGTTTGCCCCCACGGGCGTTTTTCAGGAATTTTTCGGGCTGACACTGGCTTCCTCACACACGCAAAAAAGATAGCACGAATTTGTGTTCAAGGTAGGGGCGTGGAATCTGGCAATCTGGAGCTGGGACGTTTATCTCTAACAAAATCCGTCCTTAAGAGAGATTGCACTAGAACACTCATAGCAGTTTTTCTACCGATTTTGTGCAAAAACAGGCAAACACTGGCAAGAGTTTAACCTCATTTGGGTAGAGATGCGTAGGCTAGAGGCAGAACCAGGAGGCAGAGCCAGCTATCAAGTGCATCGGTCGAATCTTAATGAGACCTCCCCATTCCTTACTTTTGTTCAAGCAAAGCATCCGGATACAAATGGCTTGGACTCGTAACTTCGGTTGCTTTGCTTGAAAAAATACTTTGCGCCTACAACCTCTGTGCCTCATCCCAAACTGAGGCTAAGCAATAAAACACTCTTTAGGACAAGTGTTTGCGAACGACTCCCTCTGCCAGCTGGCTAACACCCGGAAGACGTACAGATTTCCGTTGCCACAGACGCACCATCAACCATAAGCTGACCAAAAAATAACCTGATGTCAGCAGACCATTGATAAATAACAAACGCAGGGTTAAAGTTTCCGAAGCTTGTGCAACTCCAGCCCCTAATAAACCGTATGCCACGAGCCAACCGAGAGCCAGCGTCACTGAAAGTCTGCTTACGGTTTGTTGTTGCCGGTTGCTATTACCTCGATACAGTGTCCAGAGGGCGGGGAAAAAACCAACCACAGGAATCAAGTAGATAAACAGCTGGTAAAGTGGGGTTTCCAACTCGTTCCTCTGGATGTCTTGATTTTCAAACGGGTCAATGTCTTTCATTTTGGTTCCACAATAGACCCCATAAATAGAACGGTTCCAGTTTGATTATCTCGAATGCAAGCGAAAAACGGGCGGTTAACAATCATCTCGAAGGGTTCCTCTGCCATCGGTGCAGATGTTGTCACTACTCCGACGGCAGTGACTGCGGCTGCTTCGGTTCCTGCTTCGTTTACTTCCACAAAGGTTTTGTGCTTGACTTGATTGAGCTGGAGTGGGATAGAACTCATCTGAGTAAAATTAGCCTTTGAGTCGAAAGCTACTTCCATGCCCAGTGCGGTGAGAGCGTCGTTGAGTTCTATGTCGTAGTCCATTTTGAAACGAGGCATCTGGATAAATCCCGGTTTCTTTTTGAACTGGGTCATCCATTGCTCCCAGTTTTCAGTATTTAGCTGCTGGTAAAAATTTGTTAGTTTAAAATTTTCTTTCGGCAGGAAAATATACAAACTAAGTTTTCCTTTTCCGTAGGGTAAGCTAACGGCTTGAAACTGGTCGTTTTCATAGTATTTATATTTATCCCTTTGAGACATCATGGGATGTTGTTTCTGAGTTCCATCGGCAAGATAGAACGGTTCAGTTGTTGTTTGCTTCTGGTCAAATTTCTTTGTCCAAGTCCCTTTGAAGTAAAGAGCGTTGATTAAAAATAGCACTTGATCGGATGGAATTTCGTTGATAATCGACTTAATTTTGCCGCCGGTATTTTGTTTAACCCAGTTATTGATGTCAGATGGAGCGCTGGGGTTTGTAAAGTCTAATCCTGCGATTTTTGCCTGGTAAAATTGGCGGTTTTTTTGAAGAAATTCCGGGTTAAATGAGACGCCCTTCTTTGCCCAAAGAGAGTTAGCAATGGTCAGTTGCACTTGGGGATCTGGATTTTCTAAGAGCGTTTTTAAGGCGTCATTGGCTTGATTGACTTCCTGTAGACTTAATCCTTGCAATTCCAGCGTTTTTGTCATTGCTTGTTGAGTATCGCCGCTAGCACCGTTGTAGGTCATCGAGAGCGCGATCGCTACACTAGAAGGTGAAACAAAAATATTCTTGCCGCTGTCCTCTTTTAAAATTTCCTTGAATAGTTTGAACCCAAATTTTGTGTTCGCTGCAACCAGTCTCGAATCTACGGTTTTTTTCTGGCGCTGACTGATGGTAGGAGATGTCTCAGGCTGCCTGGTTTCACCGATTGCAGCCTGCGGATTTTTGACCATCGAGCATCCCAAGAAACCGAGTAGGAGGAAACTGATTGATGCGATCGCTACCATTAGACTGAACGTTGGTCGCTTCATATAGCTGTTTATATTGCCGGAACATTCCTTTTCTAGAATGACGGCTAACAGCCAGGGACGTTCCAGTGGTTACGGTTTTGGCAACTGAACCGGATCGGTGAAGGTTTAAGGAGTGTGTCTATACAAGGTGCGATATTTTGTTAAACGCACCCGTATATTCTGCAATCTCAAATCGCGATTCTCTGTTTAATTGTTCCGTTTGAGTAGCTCTTTCGCGGGTACCGTCCACCAAGCTAAAGCATAGGCTTGAGTATTTTCATTGAATTTCTGACGATATTGGACGCGGATTTTGTAGCGACCTGTGGCAGGAATTTCATGAAAAATGTGTTCTACACTATCAACATCGCTTTGAGAAGACCAGATACTCTTGCTGATATCATTATCTTCGGCTCGCATCAGGTAGATATCGAGATTGTTTAAGCCGCGATCGCTAAAACTTTCCCCGACATCAAACTGCTTGTTGTTATTTAGATCTTGCAACTCCACCCGCCTGTCCCAGGCAAGCGTAATGGAGGCAAAACTCCCTTGCTGCAATGGTTGATTCAACACATAATCCTGAAATGCAGACTCCTTCACCGTGCGGTAATCCCAACCGACCAACGGCACCGGCTTTTCAGAGTTCCACTGACCGGGACTAAATTGCTGGTAAGCCCGAAAAGTGTTCATCTGTCCGGTACCCATTTGGAAGTCTAGTGGGATTTTTTGGTCTTTGTAAGCATCGGAGGCTAACCAGTCGCGGTTATCTTTGGTCAAAATTGTGCGACTCATGGCTTGGCGCAGTCCATCACCACTGTCTTTGATTTTTTCGGCGGAGTTCAGCAGGACGGCTTTCATGACTTCATGACGTCGGGCGTCTAGAGTCCAGTTGGGCTGTTGTGTTCGCAGCTGGCGATCGCTATATTCTTGTAACAACGCCACAGATGCGGTGACATGGGGAGCCGCAAAACTCGTCCCCGTCACTCGACTTTCCTTACCCTTAATATCTAATACCTCGATATGGCTACCGGGTGCCACCAAATTAATCGAGCGACGCGGGCCAACATTAATTTCTCGGTCAAGCAGACGCTTCGCAATCCCGATGGGTGCAGCGCTCAAGTTGGCAAAATCTACTTTCGTAAAAATTCCCTCGCGGCGCGTTGTATAAGCAACATTGACGCCATTATAGTTATCGGTGGGAATCGGAATCCCGCCAGTCCCTTGATTCCCCGCCACCACATAAAGCGAGTCGTGGACGCGGGCAGACCAGTCAATACACTGTGTTAGCAGAGCATTACCATCCAAAATCGGGTTTGGTCGAGAATCTCGCTCCAGAGACTCTCCAAAACTAAAGTTAATTGCCCGAACATCGTCCCCATTTTGCATTGCTACATACTGCGTGGATAAGCACTCTTCCGGTTGACCTGTTTTTTGCGGTGCGCCAACCGCAGAAGCATAAAGTCGTGCCTCTGGTGCCACTCCCGGAAAACCTTTATCCGAGCTAATCATCACGCTTGCTACCATTGCTGCGTGCCCATCGACATTGCTATCCGCTTTGGCTGGAGCATTTCGATAAAAGACTCGCATTAAGGCGAAGATTCGATTCCGGGAAACGGCTTTATCCAAACCAAATTGTCCTGGTCTTCCAATCTCTACCTGACCAATCGCAATCTTACGACCCAATAAGTTATAAGGAGGCGCGTGTAGCCTTTGGGCATCAATGCCAGCTTCTCCCAGTGATGAGGGGTCTTTCGCCAGAGAGGAAGGAGCTGTTAAGGCGGTAATTCCCAGCCCCCAAACAAGCCATGTCAGTTTTTTGAAAATCTGCTGGTGAGCCACGCAAGCTTCTCCACTGAAGTTTTGAAGGTTGTAGATTGAAGTTTTGAAGGTTGAAAGGTGAATTCACACTTCATCGTTGGGGAGAAAGTTCAGTCAAATTTAAACCCTACATCCTCTCTCCCAACCCTTTCCCTACAAAGGGCGGGGAAATAGCCCCCTTTCTTAGGATAAAAAGGAGTTAAGGACTAGGTGAATATTGCAGTTTATGGATGTCCATCTACTTGCTTCATACTTTTTTAAGGCTTGCCGCGTCTTTTGTTAAACTGAATACCAGACGAGGACGCAAGAGAGTATAAATAACCATGACCCAAACGCCATCCCAGAAGCCGATTGTTATCGCTCCATCAATCCTATCAGCTGACTTCAGTCGATTGGGAGAGGAAATTCGGGCGGTGGATGCCGCCGGTGCCGATTGGATTCACATTGATGTGATGGATGGTCGCTTTGTCCCGAATATCACCATTGGTCCGCTGATTGTAGAAGCGATTCGCCCGGTTACCCAAAAGCCCCTGGATGTCCACTTGATGATTGTGGAACCAGAAAAGTATGTAGCAGATTTTGCGAAGGCGGGGGCAGATCATATTTACGTTCATGCGGAACACAACGCTTCACCGCATCTGCACCGGACTCTAGGGCAAATCAAGGAACTGGGTAAAAAGGCGGGTGTCGTTCTCAATCCTTCTACTCCCTTGGATTTGATTGAGTATGTGCTGGAGATTTGCGATCTGGTACTGATTATGAGCGTTAACCCTGGTTTCGGCGGTCAAAGTTTTATCCCAGAGATGGTGCCGAAAATCCGGAAGTTGCGTCAAATGTGCGATGAACGCGGTTTAGATCCCTGGATTGAAGTGGATGGGGGTTTGAAAGGTAACAATACTTGGCAGGTTTTGGAAGCTGGCGCTAATGCAATTGTTGCTGGTTCTGCTGTGTTTAAGGCGAAGGATTACGCTGAAGCAATTGAAGGGATTCGTAATAGTAAGCGTCCGGCTCCTGAGTTGGCTAAAGTTTAATTTAATTAATTATGCCTGCACCCTCGAAGGGTGCGGCTACGCGAACGAAGCCTGCCTATGCAGGCTTTTTTTGTTGTTAGATGGAGGGGAATGCGATCGCATTCTCCCCCCTATCCCAAGTCCTATTTATGTCTCACACTCCCACTTGGCAATGTATACACACCCTCACCGGACATTCTAACTCCGTTATTTCCGTTGCCATTACCCCGGATGGACAGACTTTAGCTAGTGGCAGTAGTGACGAAACCATCAAGCTATGGAACCTCAGCACTGGGAGGGAACTCTACACCCTCGCGGGGCATTCAGGCTCCATTACTTCCGTTGCTATCAGCCCTGATGGGAAGATTCTAGCAAGTGGTAGTCGCGACACAACTATTAAGTTATGGAACCTCAGCACTAGAGAAGAAATTTATACCCTCACTGGTCATTCAGGCTCCATTACTTCCGTCGCTCTCAGCCCCGATGGGAAGACTCTAGCAACTGCGAGTGAAGACACAACTATCAAACTTTGGGATATTAGAACTGGGAAGGAAATCCGCACTCTGAAGTGGCAAGTAGAAGTATATTACGGTTTTTCTCTTATCTTCAGTCCAGATGGACATACTCTCATCAGTGGTAGTGGGGATGATGCTGTATTCTTAAACGCCGTAGCGTGGAATTTAACCACTGGTGAGGAAATCTGGGCAATGAGTTGGAAACAGGGTATGGATTGCATTTTTTCCATCGCCCCCAGCCCAGATGGAGAAACTTTTGCGACTTTTAATCCCCCAAACATTATGCTGTGGAATATCAAAACTGGCGAAAAAATCTATACTTTTACACAGAACCCTAACTCGTCAAATTGCTTAGCTTTTAGCCCAGACGGGAAGATTTTAGCCAGTGGTGGTATTGATTCTGAAAGCCTAGAAGATGGTAAAGAAGACGGAATCATCGAACTGTGGAATCTTGATACCAGAGAGAAAATTTGTACTCTAACGGGGCATTCATGGGGAGTTTATTCCGTCGCTTTTAGCCCGGATGGACAAACTTTAGTTAGTGGCAGTGATGACAAGACTATCAAGATTTGGCAGTTATCTTTTTAAAAAAGGACAGTTTAATTTATAGAATCTCCAGGAATTAACAAAGGTGAGCGTTAAGCTACATCTTCATGTTCAAGCAAGATTAATTGAGCGTGGTGCAACTGAGGCAGAAGTTATTGCCACTGTTGAAGGCGGTACAACATTTCCTGCTCAATTACAGCGAACAGGGTTTAGGCGTAACTTTCCCTTTAATGCTGAGTGTGCTGAGTGGCGAGGAAAATTTTATGCTACGAAGAAGGTATAGCAATCCTATTTGTGTTGTGAGCCACCCCTTCAGATACCCGACTTCTCTAAGAAGTTAAGTATCTCACCTTCACGAATTATTTAGAAGTGCTATATCGCATATATTCAAGGTTGGGTGTGATACATCCGTAGGGACATGGCATTGCCATGTCCCTAACCTTGGTGGCGGTAATGTCAGAACTGCGATATATTCCACCCAAATGAAAAACGCTATAGAAGCGATCTAACAATCAGGCAATTATGCGGGGAATAGTGCTGAATCCAAAGTATCGCCCCCAGTCTGTACAGGATTGGTTGAATTTGTTGGGATTTAATATAGGGACGGGTTTAGGAACAATACCCTCTACATAACAGATAACACTGAATCCAAAATTCTCAACACCTGCTGTAGTAGTTCATCAAACTTGGCAACAATCGTCTTTAGCCCGGAGGGGCTAATACTTGCCTCAATCAAAGCAAAAAAGTCTAGGGTAGAAACAGAGGAATCAGTGGGAGCATAGGAAATTTGATGAAGAAAGTCGCAATTGTTACGGGTGCCAATCGGGGACTGGGGTTTGAAACTTGCCGACAACTAGCAAAGAGAGATATCCAAGTTATTCTGACCAGTCGTGATGAAGCAAAGGGAAAAGCAGCCGTTGAGAAATTGCAAGCTGAAGGCTTAGATGTAGTTTTTCATCCGCTTGATGTTACCAGTGCAGAGAGTATTGAGCATCTTGCTCAGTTCATCGGCAATCAATTTGGGCGATTAGATATTCTGGTGAACAATGCTGGGATTGCGAGAGATCCTTTAGGAGATCCAGAGGGTAGTATCTTCAACACTAAGCTGAGTACCATCCACGAAACGATGGAGACAAATTTACACGGCCCATTACTCCTTTGCTAAGCGTTAATTCCGCTGATGAAAGAGCATCACTATGGGCGCGTTGTGAATGTATCATCGGGAGCAGGACAGTTATCCGACATGAACACGGGATTTCCCGCTTATCGAATGTCTAAAACCGGATTAAATGCCCTGACACGGATTTTTGCCAATGAGTTGGAAGGCACCAATATTTTAGTGAATTCTGTGTGTCCTGGCTGGGTAAGAACTGATATGGGTGGTTCAAATGCTACCAGGTCTGTGGAGCAAGGGGTTGATACGATTGTGTGGCTGGCGACCCTTCCTGATGATGGCCCCACGAGTGGTTTTTTCCGCGATCGCCAACCTATCCCTTGGTAAGCGGCATAACCCAATAAAGGTGATAGTTTAAATGTCTGTCATCCGCCTAAGGTTACATTTTTTAACTGGTATAAAAGCTCAAGCACAGGGATGTGACTAATCCCTGCAAATTGGGCATCTCCTGTTTCTATCACTATCCATTCTCCACTGTCTAATTGACCAATATCGATGGCTACATAAGGCACACCTAAGCGTTTAGATGCTAGCACTGCCAAGTTTAATACTTCTTTTTCTTCCTGGGGCGCTAACTTGCTTAAATCATCTTGCCTATCCCAATAATATCCATATTTTAAGACTTGCCTATCGTAAATAAAAACTCTAAACTCCCTTCCCATCGGGAATCCGTTTGGCGCTAGGCGCTGGTGCCGAAAGTTCACTAATTTTCTGACAATGACTCTGCCTCTCGCTCCATATTTGAGTGTTAATAACCATTTTTTAAGCTTGACTAACTCCTCCTGAGTGTTTGCTACGCATGACTTCCAACCCTGTATCTTTCTAGACTGGACTGCCCCTTTTATAAATACAGGAAATCCCAATATTTTGCCAGCTTCAACGCATTCATCAATCGATTTGATTACAATACCTTCAGTGGTTAAGTCCTGCAAGCGAGGATAAAACAAATCGAATTCCATTGCCGTTTGATGTTGCAATAGTGTATTAAGCAGTTTTATCCCCTTAGTCAAAGCTGCATTATAGATAGCCTCGTAGCGTTCAAGCTCAGGAATATATCCTATCCAGATACCGGCAGTCTCTCTAGCGTATTGAGGAATATGGTATAGGGCATTTTCAGCAGTACAGCATTGTTCAAAATTTGGTGGAATATAGTAAACTTTGTACCCCAAAAGTTGAGCCGTCTGAGTTAATAATTTATTTTCTTTGGCGCTAGCCGAGGAATTTACTTGTTTTGGTGATTCGCTCAAAACAATCATCTTTAGATATTGGATTGTTTGTGTAACATAGAAATTAGGGAGGCGCTATAAATCGGCGTCTCTACAAAAAAATTAAATAAACTATATCGCGATATCATCAGGTTGAATTATGGCTCATTTAACTCAGCGCCACCCCGAAAATGTTAGTGGCGATTTTTACGTCGATACGACTTGTATTGATTGCGATACTTGTCGTTGGATGACTCCAGAGGTATTTTATCGCACCGATGAGCAGTCAGCAGTTTATCATCAGCCAGAGAATGAGGCTGAAAGATTAAGAGCAATGCAGGCTCTTTTGTCTTGTCCTACGGCTTCGATTGGAACTGTAGAAAAGCCAAAAGACGTTAAAGATGCTCAGCACAGTTTTCCAATTTTAGTCGCTGAAAATATCTATCATTGTGGCTATCATGCAGAAAATTCCTATGGCGCTGCCAGCTATTTAATTGTGCGACCGGAAGGCAATGTGTTAGTTGATTCTCCCCGCTATACGCCTCCTCTGGTAAAGCGACTAGAGGAAATGGGAGAGATTCGCTATATGTATCTGACACACCGAGATGATGTAGTGGATCATCAAAAGTATGCCGAGCATTTTGGATGTCAGCGAATTCTCCACACCGACGAAATTTCTTCGGGTACTCGCAATGTGGAAATTCAGCTAACTGGCTTAGAACCAGTACAGTTGGAGCCAGATTTGTTAATTATCCCAGTGCCCGGTCATACAAAAGGTCACACAGTTTTACTGTACAAAAATAAATTTCTTTTCACAGGAGATCATCTCGCTTGGTCGCAGAGTCTAAACCACCTGTATGCCTTCCGCAATGCCTGTTGGTACTCTTGGCCTGAATTGCTCAAATCAATGCGAAAGCTGGCGAATTACTCCTTCGAGTGGGTGCTACCCGGTCATGGACGCCGATACCATGCTGACAATGAGACGATGCGCCAGCAGATGCAGCAGTGTATTGCCTGGATGGAAGCGCATTAAGGTCTTTTTGATTTCCCCAACGCCTCTTGAACAAGGAGGTTAAAAGCACACCGCGTAGGAAGGATAGCGCCTCAATGCGTAACTTGTGACGCGAAAAACTGATATGGCAACGGCATTCCTCACTGGGGTGCCGTTTTTTTTAACTTGATTTCCTGAAGTTAGTAATTTTGGCTGTCAAAGGTAACGGCTATGTATCCAGAATGACTAGAATCTCATGAGCGACTTCAGCCTGGTAGTTGTGGGACTGTTGACTGCTGGGAAAAACTCAACCTTGCCATCCTCAGCCGTAATGCCTCAGCCATCCGAGCGATCGCGATCGCTCGAATCAACTGAGCCTCAACCCGTTTTAAAGCATTCCGTCACGGTTGAAGTCACGCAGCCAGAATTCTCAACCTCCAATCGCTTGACTTCTCAAACCAGTCGCTTGGAGAACCTAACCTCCCTTAAAAAGGGGGAGAATTCAGTCAAAGTCCCCCTTTTTACTAGCGTAGCGGCGCGGATGCGCGGGGATTTAGGGGACTCGATCAACGTTTTGCCACTTAACCAAAAATCGTACACAGTAGCCGCAAGCGGGGGGAATGATGGGGGTAAGGGAACGGGGAATATGACTCCCCTCGCCTTGCAGGAGAGAAGTCGGGAGAGAGGTTTGGTGGCACAAATGAGTTCTCCGAATGCCTCCCAAGAGATACCCACAGTAACTCAGCCGAACGATCCGGGCTTAGAAAATCTCGTTGACGGCGATGAATCAGACGATCCGATGAGTCAATTAACCTCAGTCGATCAACTGACAGATGTTACTCCCGCCGATTGGAGTTACCAAGCCCTAAAAAACCTGACAGAACGATATGGAGTCATCTCCGGCTACCCGGATGGCAGCTTTCGCGGCAACCGTGCCCTCAGTCGCTACGAATTTGCCGCCGCCCTCAATGCTGCTCTGGAAGCAATTTTCACGCAAACCCAAGGCATTCCTAAAGATGATTTAGCAACCCTGCAACGGCTTCAACAAGATTATGCCCCCGAACTAGCAGAATTTAAAAGTCGAGTTGATAACTTAGAAAGTCGCACAGCACAGCTCGAAAATCATCAATTTTCTACCAATACTCAACTATTCGGGCAAGCAATTATTGGCTTGCAGGGAAGCAATCAAGTAGATGTGGATTTGTTCCCCAGAGATGGGGTGCCGGAACGTTCTGGTCAGGCTCAGTTGACTCTGGCAGGTAACATTCAACTGTCTCTGGCAACCTCATTTACAGGGCAGGATTTACTGCTGACGGGTCTTCAGGGTGGAAATCTCGCCTCTTCTGCACCCTATGTTTTCACGAATATGGGTCGGTTATCGACTGAGTTAGAAACCAACAACGACCTGGTTTTGAGCGACCTTTCTTATCGGTTTCCCGTTACGGATAACTTCGGCATTATTGTTGGCCCGGCTGGTGTTAACCCTGCCAATACATTTCGCGGTATCAATCCTCTGGAAGGGTCGGGAGATGGTTCGATTTCCTTATTAGGTCAGCGCAACCCCATTCTGTCAATTGGCAACGGCACGGGCGGCATTGGATTTGACTGGCAAATTAACAAGCGCCTGAGTTTACAAGCCGTCTACAGTGCTGAACTTCCTAGCTTTACCAGTAATAGCAGCCAAGGGGGACTTTTTGGTGGCAGAACCAGTGCCGGTGTGCAGTTAACAATTGCACCTACGAATAATCTAGATATCGGGTTGCACTATATTTATTCACACTCCCCCGATGGTTTGCTGGGTATCGGCACCGGGGACAATCAATTAATCTCGCCCCTGGCACCGATTATTTCGCCATCGACTTCTTTTGCTTTTAATACTCACGCCGTGGGAGCGACTTTGGCTTGGCGAGTCAATCCTAGATTGACTTTGGGAACTTGGGGCGGTTGGACTTCTTCAGATCCGGTGAATCTTTCGGGTTCTGTTGAAACTACGAATTGGATGTTATTCTCTGCGTTTCCTGACTTATTACGGCGGGGAAATTTGGGGGGAATCTTGTTGGGACAGCCGCCGAAAATTACTTCGAGTACCTTGCCAGATGGCTTCAATCTTCCCAACTTTTTGACCAATTTGAGTGGAACGCCGGGAGGGCGTCGCGACACGGCTTTGCACCTAGAACTGTTTTATCGAGCCAGATTGACGGATAATATTTTCCTGACTCCAGGGGTATTGGTGGTTTTCAACCCCGACCACAATGCGGCAAATGACACGTTAGTCGTGGGAACGATGAGAGCAACTTTCCGGTTTTAGGGAAAACCGATAGGATTAAGCGCAGGACGATTGGGGGGTGGGAAAATTGGGATAACATTCTCAGGCCATTTCAAATTCAAAGACTTGTGAAAGCTGCATTTTCCATTTGAATTAAATTCAAATTATTGCCGGATGATTGGGTCGTTAGCCCGTTCCAAGCCGTAGAATCACCGAAAGAAAAGCGATCGCGTTCGTTCGTTGCTGAAACCATAAGCTGCTGCACTTCCACCTCCGGCAGAATTCGTTCCCCCAGGGCGTTCTTGGGTGAAGGGGATTTGAGTGCAGCTCCCACATTGACAGCCGTTATTCCCAGCTTATAGGCAAACGAGAATAGAGATTTGATAGCAGAGAGCATCTTCGCCTGAAAAGACTGGGCTAACCGACTATTAGCTAACTTGGTGGCGAATTGTTGTACATCTGCCAAGGTGACATTCGCCAAAGATGTACTCGTACATTCAAGCATTCAAGAAACAGCATCGCGTCCCGCAAATAATAGCGCCTTGTGTGGGGGGATAAGCCGTGAACCCACATAGCAAGCAGCTTTCCATCCTCAGTTGAGAGAACTATTGGAGAATCAGGGACTTTTTCTAGGGAGACACTCATGTACATTCCGGTACGTGGAGGTACATAAATGTACGCTAAATGTTCGTTTAGCGTACATTAATACATACCAGAAAAACCCAAATTTTTAGGGAATTGGTAATTGTTGCCGCGAAAGTGCGGTTAGGCGACAAGCATCCATCACCCTCAAAACTTCAACTCAGAGCAAGGTAACACTTTTTTCAGATATCAAGAGGCTCAAACCCGGGATTCATGAGGGTTGAGCCTTTGGCAACTTACGGAAAGTCTAATCCTGGTTTGAACCCTGCCTACCGGATATCTAGGCTACTGATAGCGCATCTTTTAGCTGTTGTCCTGCCTTTTGCGAGTCCAACCCATAGTAGCGCCGAGCGCACCTAGTGTTATTAATGCCAACCCTGACGAAGGTTCCGGGACACTAGCGAATTCACCGCCCAGCTGTTCGATAAATGGACGATGCTCTTGAGTTCCCGTCCACCAAGAGATGTCGCCATATTCGCTGGTTAAAGTCGTTCCACCAGAGAGGACTCCGGCAATCAGCCATTCATCATTGAAGTTCACCAAAAGCGGACTGCCACTGTCACCGGGGGCTGTAGTTCCTTCGTTTGTTAGGGGCAAAGCGCTACTGCCGAAGGCGACCATAGTATTATTCTCAGCTGTTCCATTGTCAAAATCTGTGGAGAAGATGTTAGAAGTATCCGGAATGATAATTCCATCTTGACTAGCAGCATTGTCATCTCTGGCATAAAAGCTAGAAAACCCAACTTCGTCTGCCGCGTCATTAAGTGCAGCACCATTAAACAGATCGATCACATTCTCCGCTCCCCAGCGTAAGCCATCTCTTGTAAATTGATGCCCGACACTCCCCACACCGTTCAACCCAAAACCCACTGTAGTCGCCATCGAGCCAACTAAACTGCTGACATCATCAAGAAACCGCAACGGGGTGATGAACTCCGGAGAGGCAGAGGAAAGTTCTAGTATCGCAACATCTGTACCATCCAACAGGTCGTTGGTCGCATCGATTTCAAAAATGTTAGTGACTGAAATCTCTTCGATTAAAGTGTTTAGTGGGTTGCTATCGCGGAACCGAACCGCCACATTACCCGCCTCTTCACCAAAAATGCAATGCTGTGCAGTGATTACATAAAATTCCGCCATCAGTGCGCCGCTACAAAGACCGCCGCCGATGAAAATCTCAGTGACCGATGTAAACGGTGCACCTAGCATCCGAGCCGTCTCCGCTCCAGCGGTGTCATTGATCACTATAGCTTGCGCGGATGGCTCAATTGGTTGAAGTGCTACCACCCCTGTCAACGTGCAGAATGCTATCTGGCTTAGATTAGACCATTTCATTACTTAAATTCCTCAATTTATGGTCTTTAATATATTACTTATTACTGCCCTGCACCTTAATCAAAGGTTATTGTTGAGCCATGCTAGCTGCTAAAGTAGCAACATTTTTATCAATATGACTGAAGAAAAACTGTATCGTCTCATACCGATTCCTGCCAAAAAACAGCTTTACTCTGAGCGATAGCTTCATCCTATCGAATGCTTGTGAGAACACATCAAGTACAAATTAGCTTGGAAACATTGCACAACTTGAGATGAATTAAGACGAAAGTTAAAACCTGTTCAAGGGTTCCCGAAAAGCAGCAGTGCTTGCTTCTATTTGTGGATGGGATTACATCATCTCCGCTTTATTAAGTACAACTTCATAGAGAATTGGTATAAGAGCGAAAAAGCTCTGATAAATGAATTAACCCGTTGCGGTTTCGGCAAATTTCGCCAGTATATGTGATTGAGTGAGGCACAAACTGGCGGAAGCTTTGCTTTACCATTGATGCGATCGCTCTATTTTTTGGTTCACACTGATGGGAAAGAATATTTATGCGATCGCTATCTTCAAAAACTCAGCTGAGCTTGAGCTTACTGATTAGCAGTAGTTTAACCGCTACGATCGTTGGCTTGGGAGCAAATGGTGCTTTTGCCCAAGTAACCATTAACAGTACTGGCACAGTCACGGGTACCTTTACCCTTCCCCCTGCCAACCCAAATTTCAACCAAAGCACGACGAGAGTTGATACTAATGCCGCAGGGCAATATTTCCGCAACGGCGTCCTCGTCTACACTGCACCCAACCCTGGCTATGTGGGAACCAAAGCGGATGGCACTCATTATGTAGACTTTCGCGGTATTCCCGTTGTCTCTACGAATGGAACCATTACCTCTCCGGTTCTGACTAGCGGTAACCTTCAACCCAAAAAGCAAACTGGCCAAGAAGGAACCACCTTATTTGGAACAATTCAGGATGAATTTGTCGCCAGAGGCTTCTGGGAAGGCGTTGTCACCGATCCAAAAACCGGGCAACAGTATCAAGGTGTATTTGAAATTAGGGGTCAAGGGCCTAGATATAGTGATGCCAATGGAGGCACCAGTCCCACGGTATTTGATTTTGGATCTGAATACAATTTCGGCAACAACTTGCCCCCTACTGTACCAAAACCCCTTCCTAGTTTTACTATCCCTGCCGGTGGTATGCCGGTGAAATTACAGGTAAAAGTGCCTGCGGATGCCGTCTTGGTTAGTCCAACACCAGCGCCAGCGCCAGCACCAGCGCCAGCGCCAGCACCAACACCCGCACCCGCACCTACATCTTCCTCAACACCAACGCCAGCGCCAGCACCCGCCCCAGCACCCATCAGCAGTGGCGGTAGTCCAGCAAGTAGTCCAGCGAGTGGAGGAACCCCATCCCCATCCGGGACAAATGTGCCACCCTCACTCTTCAGCCGCAATGACTCTACTGTAGTCAATCATGTGGTCTTAGATTCCACGGCAGCTGCAACCAGTTGTACGCCCAAGTCAGACAGCAACTCAACAAATGTCTCATCTTCTGTCAACGAACAGACGGCAGAATGCGCCGAGTTGACGACATCTGAGCAACCCATTGGACCTCGGAGTCGAGTGCTGCTGCGTTAAAAAAGGAACGTAGATTAAATAACTTATATTCATTCACGTTCTGTAGGGGCATGGCAATCAAAAAGCCCCTACGCAAAAATAGGAGGTTTTAATCAATCCACGATCCGGAGGGTCTGTCAAGGTTAAGTTGAGGAGTAGGTTCACAGCTAACCTACAAAGCGTTAAAACATAATTGACTAAATGCTTCTAGCCAGTACAGACTCATCAATTGGCTAGAAGTGGAGAAGGCGTCACGCGCCACAATTGCTCTAGGCGATTTGCTGGCATCGTCAAATACAAAATATCGCCAGCACTGAGGTAAGTTTCCAAAACATCCCAGCCATGGATTGTTTGGCAATGGGTTTCGATATACAAAGGTACAAAGTCGGCGTCCATTGCCGATTCTTGAACGCGCTTGCCACAAAATGGATGCCCTGGTGTAATCATGGTGGCTAAGGCGATCCAGAGACTGTCGCCGGTTATCCCATTGCCTAAAATTCGTCCTCCTAAAGCTGCTGCTGCGAAGGAAGGTGCGGCTAATTCAGTCGGACTCAGCACGGCATCAAATTCAAATACCTTTTGCGCTTGGGACGCAAAGTGGGGGTCTTGATTTCGCACTACGACGGCTAACTTTGGTGCAGTCCCTTTGGCACTGAGGGCAATCTCTAAATTCGCCATATCGTCGCTGGTGACAGCTAAGAGGGCATCTGCTTTTTCCACATTGGCAGCTTTTAGGGTGGCAGATAAACTGGCATCTCCTTGAATGATTGGCACTTTCAAAGCGCGGACGGTGTTGAGAAAGCGATTGTTAGCGTCGCGTTCGATGACAACTACCTCATGTCCGTGGGTATGGAGTTGGTTGACGATTTGAACTCCGATACCACCAAGTCCGCACACAATGTAGTGATTTCGCGCTGGAACCCGTGCAGCGTCCCAAAATTGTTTGAATCGGGTGCCTAAAACAAAATCGTTGAGGAGAGCATAGCAAATCCCAATTACACCGGCACCGACGAGCATCATCATTGCGGTAAAGATTTTAATGCTGTTGGGTGCGTGTTCTGCGACTTTCTCATTACCACCGGCACCCGTAATCATGCCAACCGAAAAATAAAGGGAGTCAACGACAGAAATCTTTGCATCGACACACACATAAGTCAGGGTGGCAATAAAAATAGTGATCAGGAGGACTAGGGTAACAACTGCTATCGGTTGACCGTATTGCGGAAACTGTTGGAAGTTGGTCAGGACTTTAAATAGTTTCGGAAGTACGGGTTTGCGGGAGGTGCGGACGCTGGGTTGGGTGCCAACAATTAAGCGATCGCCTATTTGCAACTTTTTCCCATACACGACGGCAGAAATGAGATCTATCTGACCGTCCACCGGCAAATAGTAAATCAGCATCCGAGAACGGTCTTCCCACATATCACTTAACTGGCAACCGATCCAAGGATGCATTTCATGGATATATTCTTCGTGGATCGGCCAAGTTTGGTTAAACAGCCGCAACTGTCCGATCGCTCGACTTCCCAAGGCGGCAAAGGCAAATACGGGTGCTGCTAGGGCAGCAACGCTCATGGTGACGTGATCGGCAAGCGTCTGGTTGAGGCGATCGCCCAAGCTCGTATTAAACAACCGATTGATAATCCGAATCCGAGGATTGAGAACTCGTGCCTGGGTGAGAATCGCTAAGTTCAGCGCCTCGTCTTCCCCAGCCAGCACTAACGTTTGGGCTTCCTGAATCCCCGCTGCTTTTAGGGTAGAAGCTGCCCGTAATTCTCCAATTACGACATCATAATCTTCACCCGGAATCGATTCGGCATGGATGCCAATCACGCTGGCTCCCTGCTGTCTTAGCAAGCAAAATATTTTATACCCAGTCAGACCTAAGCCACAGACAATAATTTTGGGTTTCATCCCGCCTAATCACTGCCTAAATATTCGTGCAATTGAATATTCTTACTGAGTTCCGCTCCAAGGACTGTAGCCATATACACCGCCAAGACATTGCTTGTCTTCAGGCGGTCGGAACGATCGCTGAATACACCATGCAGGCGATCGCGCGGTAAAATCCTTTAGATTTTGCACCAAATTACGATAACTCCCCTAGAAAATCCACCCAAAAATCGATTTCTTAGTAGGTTTTGAGGCTAATTGAGAATAGTGCAAGATGTCAAACTCACTTCTTTTTTGCGTTGTTGCGTGTGCGGATTGCTAGGTGCTGCTACGTGTTTTTTTCGGCTTCTCCTTGGAAACTTTAGAGCTTGTGGCTACTTGTGGGTTAGTTTCAAGAACAGGTCTGCCCTTTGGGAGAATTAGCAAACAGGTTGATTAGGTTATCATGTTAGTCATCCACACTTGGCTCGTTGCGTCGGAGTCAAGGTCCTCTAATTAGTGGGTATCAAAGGGTGTATCTTCCCTATTTAGATATTGAGTCATTAAAATTAAATAGACTTTAAAGCCTGAGTCTAGCTTCCAAAAATATGTTTAAAATCAATTATAAAAAAATCTGTTAAATCAATGAATTACCATGTAATTTACGACGGCAACTGTAATCTCTGCGTCTCTCTCGTGCAACTGCTGGAAAATTTAGATCGGGGACAGATGTTTCAGTACATCCCGATGCAAGATCCAGAAGCTCTCAAACACTTTGGAATTACCTCCCAAGATTGTGAAATGGGAATGATTTTGATTAATGCCGATACGCCTGAGAAACGTTGGCAGGGAAGTGATGCGGCAGAAGAAATTGGGCGATTATTGCCAATGGGCAGCGTATTTGTGGATGCATATCGAGCTTTACCGGGGGTGAAGTGGATGGGCGATCGCACTTACGAACAAATCCGCGATAACCGTTACACCATCTTTGGCAAACGTTCTTCTACTTATCAATCTACTTACCCAGCGAGTTTTTGTTCTACAGGATGCGTTACGGAATAAGAACTCACCAAAACATTTGGTAGAAAACTGAAAGCGATCGCCCAAACAAGGCAACATCCTAAAAGTAGAGGTGCAGCATTGGGATACTCTCGCCAAAGCTTTCCTTCCCCAGGTAGACGCTAGGCAGTAGTTTTCGTTTTTAAAATAATAGTTAGCTGTCGCTGTCCTGTTGCGACAAGTCGCCATCTTTTAAGCGGCGACTTGGTTTTGCAATTGCTGCCTTGGGGCGGTCATTTAAAAAGGGCGAGAAAAAACTTTATCAAGGTTTGATCGGGGGGTTATCTACTGCTGTAGCGACTAGCTGCGAAGTAGATTTAGGAGATTCGGGCAATGAACAATAGATTTACGAATAATCGGGTTGCCGATAGAACTAAGAGATTTTCCGAAGGATTTTGGAACAGTGGCGGCGCGATCGCATTAGTGCTGCTTGCCATGCTTCTTCCCGCTTGTGTAGCTGTCGAGAAAGAAGCGGCTGCCCCTGAACCTACCACAGCCGTTGAAAAAGTTTCTCAAAACACGGATCAACTGATCGGTCAGACGGTGACGGTCAGTGGCGAAGTTGAAGAAATTGTTGGTCCCAAAGCGTTTCAGTTAGAAGACGACAAAATATTCAGTGGCGAAAAAGTGTTGGTTTTGAATGCAGTTCCTGCCGCAGTTGCGATCGCTGAAGGTAAGAATGTTACGGTGACAGGGCAAGTTCGTAAATTCGTCCTGGCTGATTTCGAGAAAGAGTACAACTTAACGAACGATTTAAATGTCAAGAAGAAAATGACAGCCGAATTTGAAGGCAAGCCGGTAATTATTGCTCAGACAACCCAAGTCATCGAGTAATTCACTAGGGATTACCCATTCGACTTAAGCGATTTCTTCGCTGTTGAATAGTTCAAATATTTGCCGACAAAAGTGCTTCAGCTTTTCCCCCACTTCAGCCACTGGCTGGGATTCGCCGACAAACTGCCACTCCTCTACGGTCGAGAGTAGCCACTGTTTGCCTTTATGGTCAAAACCTGCCAATTCGACACCGATGGCGCGGCGAATCCCGGTCACGGGGTCTTCGTGAAAGCGAATCTGTACCAAAATGCTGCGGCTTTGAAATAAGCGACTTCTGCCAGGAAAATGGAAGCCGATATCAATTGAATCCGGATCGACTAACTCTCTAGTATCCGGGTCGTTTGCCCAAGGTTTTAAATCTGCTTTTGCATCAGGAAACTCAGATTTGTAGAGATTGACAACAGCAGCAATCTTAGTAGCGACTTCTATGTTTATGGCCTGTTCAGCTGCATTCACTTCGCTTGGGTTCCCCTAAACTTACGCTTTTTCAGTTGTTTTGGCGTTTAAATATAACAGGATGTTCTCTATTTCGCAACTTGGTAGAGCATCCTTCTTTAAGTTTATTCATTGACGCGATAAGAATGGTAATTCTGGATACTATACAAGTGCCATTTTTTAAGGTATATTTAAATAATGGAAATATGTGCATTTTTAAAAATTTCGGTTATATTTTCATTGTAAAGAATCATTATAAAATAAATTTAAATTACTAATAATATACCAGAAAAAACTGCTAAATCATCATGAAATCATTGAACTTCTAATATTTCAACAGCAGAATTTTAGATGCAATTTTAACCAGAATACTAAAATTGAAACTTGACTTGCTTTGCCGGAGATTCCCGCTTTTGCGGTAAGCTCAAGCAACCGGGAGATGTGCAGGCAAAGATAGTGTCAACCAATGAGCAATTAATCAAGATCGGTTCCTTGGAATGGTTTTACCGGGAAGAGAATCCGATTGGTAGAAGTGATAACCTGCCAGTTCTGCTGCTGCACGGGTTGCCGTCGCAGAGTTATAGCTGGAGCGGGGTAATGCCCGGATTAGCAGAGAAAGGGTATAGAGCGATCGCGCCTGACTGGATTGGTTTTGGCTTCTCGGCGAAACCCGACCGGCGAGACTTTGCGTATACACCCGATACCTTCATTAACGCGCTAGCAGAATTCATCCAACACCTGGAAATCGAGCGATTCTATCTGGTCGTTCAGGGATTTTTGGGTTCTGTGGGACTCCAGTACGCCCTGCGTCATCCAGACAAAATCGAGCGGTTGGTTATCCTCAATACACCTGTGTCAACGACTGCCAAGCTGCCTTGGAAAATTCAACAACTAGGTCTGCCTTTTGTCGGCGATATGATGACGCAAGACCCGCTCTTGGTGGACAGAACTTTAGAAGGTGGTAGCCGTTACGTCATCCCAGATAAGGACTTAGATGTTTACCGCCGTCCCTACCTCAAAAGTTCGGATGCGGGGCGAAGTCTCCTGTACACAGTACGGAATCTCCAGCTTCAGCAGTCGATGGCAGAAATAGAATCCGGTTTTCAAAACTGGACGCAGCCAACTTTAATTGCCTGGGGGATGAAAGACCCCTGGCTTCCCTTCACTCAAGCGCAACAGCTAGGGAGTTCCATCCAGAAGGCAGAAATCATGAAGATGGAAGAAGTCGGGCATTATCCTCAAGACCATTGGTCGGACAAGGTCAGCGATGCGATTCAAGGGTTTTTGCGTCGTCAGGCAATTAAGTAATGGGTGGATATCATCTCTTTTTCTCTTCTCCTCTCGCGTTTTCCCGATTTTTCTCTAAAATAACAGGGGAAATTTGATTCATGGTTTCAAAAAATAGCATGATGGCACGTTATCGGTCTATTTTGGGTTTGATTTTGGCAATGGTAGCCACATTTCTGGTTAGTTGCGGTAGTGGGACTGCGGCAACGAAATCGGCTCCTAGCTACACGGCGACTCAGATTGAGCAGATTCAGCAATCGCTTCCGGGAATTCAAGAACAGCGCGATCGCCTTAACACATTGCAAACCCTAATCCAACAACGGCGGTGGGTAGATGTGGGTACATTTATTCACGGGCCACTGGGAGATTTGCGACGGAATATGAACCGTGTGGCGGATAGCTTGGTTCCCAAGGACCAACAGGCGGCGCGTCAAGCAGGAAAAGATTTGTTCAGCGATCTGGTCAGAATTGATCAGGCTGCGAAAGAGGCAGATTATCAGCAAGCGGTGACAAATTTCCGCTCTGCATTGCAAGAGTTCGACGCCTTCTTGAACTTAATTCCGAAGGCATAGCCAATTAAGGGGTAATTGGGAAAAAGTCATTAGTCCTGGGTCAGTTGTCATTAGTTTGTTGCTACTGACTCAGAATTCAGGGCTAATCATCATTACCGATTACCCCATTACCAATTACCCATTTCTCATGCGCTCTTTCTGATGCGCTCTCAAATGAGTCAGGTTGTGATTATTGGATGCGGCGTTGTTGGGGCTGCGATCGCTTATGAACTCAGTCTAATTCCAGGGCTAACAATCACAGTCTTGGACAAGCAACCACCCGCACAAGCCGCCACTGGCGCTGCATTGGGCGTCTTGATGGGCGCGATCAGTCACAAAATCAAGGGCAATGCCTGGAAAATGCGGCAGGCTAGTATCCAGCGCTATGAAACCCTGATTCCAGAGCTAGAAGCGCTTTTAGAGCGTCAGATCCCCTTCAACCGGCAGGGAATTCTGATGCTCTGCTTTGCCGGTGAAGATTTATCTCGTTGGGAAAAACTGGTAGAAATTCGCCAAACTCAAGGCTGGCACCTGGAAATTTGGGACGCCCCCCAAGTCCAGTCTCGCTGTCCTCAGTTGAGTCATGAGATCATCGGCGCGATTTATTCTCCCCAAGATCGGCAACTCGACCCGGTTGCTCTGACTTTAGCGCTGGTTGATGCTGCTCAACGCAACGGCGTTACCTTTAAATTTGGCGTCACCGTCTTAGAAGAGGAAGCAACAAATGCGGACATTCGCCACATTCAAACAACCGCAGGGCAAGTTGATGTTGATTGGTTAATTGTGGCAGCAGGGCTAGGTTCCACCCCACTCACAGCGTCTTTAAAACAACCGATTGATATTCGCCCGGTATTGGGACAAGCGTTGCACTTGCGCCTAGCGCAGCCAATGGGGCGTGCAGATTTCCAGCCGACAATTACAGGCAATGATGTCCACATTGTGCCCGTAACGGACACAGAATACTGGGTTGGTGCGACGGTGGAGTTTCCCAATAATGGGGATGAGATAGTGGCAGATGCCGCCCATCTGGATGCAGTTATGGTGCAAGCGATCGCTTTTTGCCCCAGCTTAGCCCAAGCCACAATCCTTAAAACTTGGTCGGGGTTGCGTCCCCGCCCCGAAGGACGCCCCGCCCCTGTTATCGGTCTTCTGCCCGGTTATAGCAATGTTCTCCTCGCCACAGGTCACTATCGCAACGGCGTTTTACTCGCACCCGCCACCGCCCAAGCGATTCGGGAACTGATTATGCGATCGCGCAATCAAGATAAATAATCGTGAGATGTCTGATTTTGCTATTTTATTCAAATGGTTATTTTACTGAAAATACTTAAATTATTTTTAGCGATCGCCCTTTTATTCGTTGCCTTTAATTTAAGAGCGCCTTTCCTCCCAAGCATAAAATTTTATTTCTTTTTATGTTTAACCGCAATCAATTTAGCTTTAATTTTTACTGAAATCAAAGCCTTTACTCCCTCGAAGCTTAAAAAAAAATTCCTGAATAAAATAATCCTAGTGATTGCTTGCCTAAGTCTTTTTACGGCTTTAACAGTTGAAATAAGATTTAACTTACTGAAACAAAGTGTATTCCACGCCAAACCATCCCAAATAGAAAAGCTGGGTCAGCACTTTATTATTGGCTACCGAGACTTGAATGAAGTCAAGAAACTAGTTTCTAAAAAAGCGATAGGCGGTATATTTCTCACAACCAGAAATACTAAAAATAAAACTAAACAAGAGATAAAGCAAGAAATTAGTGCTTTGCAGGATATTCGCCGCACTCAAGGTTTATCTCCTTTGTGGATAGCGACCGATCAAGAAGGGGGTGTAGTATCTCGCTTATCTCCCCCTCTAACCCGATTACCTCAATTATCAAAAGTTATTTCTGAGTCGGCAAATATAGAACAAGCAAAAGATAAAGTCCTCAAGTATGCCAAAACTCAGGCAAGTGAGCTATCTAGCATTGGAATTAATCTAAATTTTGCCCCCGTGGTGGATTTAAACAAGGGACTAATTAATCCAAACGATAAATTTTCTAAGATTTATAAGCGAGCTATTTCATCTGATAAAGAAGTCGTTAAAAAATTTGCTTTGTTATATTGTCAGACGTTAGAAGCAAATGGGGTTAGATGTACTATCAAGCATTTTCCGGGATTAGGAAGAGTAGATACCGACACCCATCTCGAAAGTGCAGAATTGCATACTTCCGTGGATGAATTAGCGCAGGATGACTGGGTACCTTTCCGGACATTAATGAGTAATTCTCAGGCGTTTACAATGTTGGGTCACGCTAAATTAATGGCGGTAGATACTGAACATCCAGCCTCCTTTTCTCAGAAAGTAATTAGTATTATTAGAAATAATTGGCAACAGGATGGGGTTTTAATCACTGACGATTTTTGTATGTATGCAGTTTATAACAGTAAAGATGGTTTGAGAAATGCTACCGTCAAGGCGCTGAATGCCGGAGCCGATATGATATTGATTGCTTACGATAACGATTTATATTACGAAGCGATGGATGCTTTAATAAAAGCTGATAACAAGCGCCAATTAGATAATAAACTGCTAGTAAAAAGTAGCAACAGGTTAGAGCAAACCAAAAAGGCTCTCTATGGATTGCAGATAGGTGGAACAAACGGGTGAGATTCGAGGCGGCGTTAACGAGGTGTTTGCTGTATATTAATAAATGTAAATTAATCAAGCAAAACTTTAGTAGCTCAGCCGTCAATATGTCCAGCAAGCCTCTAGGAAAATCCCGCCCCCTCTGGCAAGTGATTCTTTTGTCGATTGCCACCCTGATGCTGTATTACGGCTGGTATAAGTGGATAATTCAAGAAGAATTACGTCGCTATAAAGGTTATGGTTGGTCAGGAACCTTGTGCTTAGCACCTTTTGTCTTAGGGGTAGCAGTTCCCCAACTGTTGCGTATATTCGATCCTGATGTCCCTGGCTGGTTTGGTTGGTTTTCCTTGCTGGGAATTGCCTGGATTTACATTGTGCAGTTTAGACTGTATAAAACTGTAAACGAACTCTACAGCCAAGCGGAGATGAAAGAACCACTGGTTGTCTGGTGGATGTTTGTACCAGGTTTGAATTTAATCGTTGGCTTGAGACAAATTCACTTTTTAAGTGAGTATTGGGCAAATAAACAGGGGATGAGCGTTAACGATCCGCTTGCTGAAAGCATCTCTTTTCTCTCAGCGAATACTTAACGCTGTTCAAGAGATGAATGTAGGGAGGAAGCTTATAAAGGAATTGAGGGGCGATCGCCTGCTTGAAAGCGTTGCCAAGATGTTTTCAAAGCTGAAGGAGCAGGATAATTAGTGTCATAAACAACAATTACATTCGTCAGGTTCCGTCCTGCGGGAAGTAAAATTCTTCCATTATGGGCTAAAGCTTCTGAAGCTCCACCATCCAAATTCATTGCTTCAATACAGCCAATCGCTTTCATAATGTTGGCTTCTTGTTGTAAAGATAGACTAGCAAGAAAAGAAATTAAAAATAACTGTTTTCGATTCGCTGGAAACCCAATCGCAGTCCGATATCCTACACCGAGAACATGAGGATCTGCGAAGCCTTCTGATTGCGGCGAGATGGAAATTTTTCCTTGTTTAATCAGTCTTGGCCCGCAAGTAATTGAAAACCAGTGTTGATCCCAATTTGGCTGTCCTTCTGTTCGTGCGGTAATCATTTCTAACTGATTACCTGCTTTAATCCCCAAGGTAGTACCATAATTTTCCCAGCGGCTGTATTTCAGAAATCTCCCAGCAGCCACCATGTTACCCATTACCCACTTCTGGTTACTTTTATCAAAAAAAGTGCCATTGGCTACCACAGCAGCCTTCTGACGCGCTACCAGCTTGGCAAAAGGTTCATCGCCGTTGCTCACCGTTGGCCCGTTGGCATAAGTTGCATTATTTGCTAATCCCAGAGTGATAAAAGTTTCGGGGTCTGAGAGGTCAATTGTGGTTTGATAGAAAGACACCCCAGCCACTGTTTTTTGGGTAACTTGTACAGGTTTTCCTTTGGCAACAGAGGGATTGACTTTGGTTTTGGAAGACGGTTGAGATGGTTTAGGCGTGGCGCTGGTTTTTGGAGTTGGCGTGGGTAAAGGCTGAGGAGAAACGCTGCTGATTGGTGTTGGCGTACTACTGGGTAGAGGTTTTTCAGCGACTCCGTTTTGAGACTCCCATAAAGCGATTGCTTTCTCCCATAATTGGCGAACAAGATTGGCAAAATTGGAGCGGTTTTGCCCAATTGAGAAGAATTCGGTTAAAACTTGAGCAAGTGCCAAACCTACTAAAAATAAAAAAGTGCGCCGCAGCATTTTACGGCAACCATTGGGTTGTTTTCGCTCTGGCATACTTCGCTTACTTCTCGTCTAGCTACGGAATATTGAGCGAGGGGAGGAGAGATCGCTCTCCTCTCTACTCAGTTTTAGCAGAAGCAGCGATTGTCAAAGATTCCTGAAAAATGCCTCCACCCCCACTCCCGTCAACTGTTTAAGCTATTCGAGAGGCGGCTGTAGAGTTAATAAGGTATCAGGGAAAGTGACGAAAATGTGTTTCAGTTCGGCTTCTTCAACGCGCTTAACCGCTTGTTTTATACTTACCCACTGTCGCTTTCTAACGCTAGCTTCGGGCCAAACTTCCAATACCGTTTGTACCTGCATCAAAAATACCTCAACCCGACAGGTGCCCCCCCATTTTTGATACTCGTATGTACCCACCAAAGTCGGCAACACCTGACCGACGATCCCCGCCTCTTCCCAGGCTTCCTTGGCTGCCGAAGCTTGCGGAGTCATAAACGGCTCAATCATTCCTTTAGGAATCACCCAGCGTTTGCCTGTTGAGGAAGTGATCAACAAAACTTCGATTTTTCCGTTTTTGATGCGATAGGGGATGACCGCCGATTGCTGATAACGCTGGGCTGATTTTAGATTCATGGAACTTAATATTTTTTGGAAATGTTTGATAGGGATTGCTCCTGAAATGTAAGGATTCAGGTCATACCATAATTGCTAAAACTGTTGATTCATAAGCATTTCCGCCGATTAGCTGCAAATTTATTTTCTCAATAAGAATCCGGAAAAGCCTGTTTTTTTGTGCATTATTGCAAATTAAGTTCTTTACATACGATGAAGGCAAGCCTGAAAGTGTCTCTGTGGCTGGCTTTTAAACACCTGAATTCTTACCCTGAAATTTGCTTTTTAAGCCGGACAGATATTGAGTGAGATAGCAATCGATTCAAGTAGAGCGATCGCACTCCATAGCTTTAGTAGAGATGGAGATGGGAACTAAACCTCATCTTTTCCAGAAATGAGCAGATTCAATAAACGATTTGTCTCTTTCTGTAAAGCAACCATCTCCTCTGTATTCTGAATAATTCTATTTTGTAAATTAAAGCCTTCATCAGTCATTTGCTTCATTCGCTGCTGCTGATTAGAGCCACTACGAAGAACCAAGATAAATACAACTATAATCGGTACAAGAGGAACAAGTAATGAGATTATAAGTTCCATATTTAATCTTGAGAAATTACACTTTCAAGAATTAAGTTCCAGTGGTAGGGCGGACAAGTGGTACGGCGGACAAATGGTAGGGCGGGTAATGTCACCCTACCTGTTGCTAATTGCTGAGTACGATACTACTAAAGCGATACCTTTGTTTCCCGCACCAGGAAAGCCCACCGATCCGCAACTTCCTCAATAATTTTAGTCGTTGGCTTCCCAGCCCCATGTCCCGCTTTAGTCTCAATTCTAATTAATACAGGTGCAACACCCGCATGAGCTGCTTGCAAAGCGGCAGCAAACTTGAAACTGTGGGCAGGCACCACCCGATCGTCATGATCCGCTGTTGTAATCATCGTGGCTGGATAAGATGTCCCAGGTTTGAGGTTGTGCAGGGGCGAATAGGCATAAAGCGCTTTGAACTCCTCCGGGTTTTCTGGAGAACCATAATCGGAAGTCCAAGCCCAGCCAATTGTGAACTTATGGAAGCGCAGCATATCCATCACTCCTACCGCGGGTAGCGCCGCACCGAATAAATCCGGGCGCTGAGTCATACACGCACCTACCAACAATCCCCCATTACTGCCGCCGCCGATCGCAAGTTTGGCTGGCGTTGTGTAGCCGTTGGCAATCAGCCACTCCGCCGCCGCAATGAAATCATCAAAGACATTTTGCTTATTCAGCTTCGTTCCTGCCTGGTGCCACTCCTCACCGTACTCGCCGCCGCCGCGCAAATTAGGGACGGCATAGACACCACCCATCTCCATCCACACCAGACTGCCAACTGAGAAGCTAGGCGTCAGAGAGACGTTAAAACCGCCGTAGCCATAGAGATAAGTGGGGTTACTCCCATCTAGTTGCAGCCCTTTTTTGTAGGTGATAAACATGGGCAGGTGGGTGCCATCTTTGCTGCGATAGAATATCTGCTTTGTCTTGTAATCGGCAGGGTTGAAATCAACTTTCGGCTGACGGAAAATTGTACTTTCCCCACTGACCATGTCGTAGCGGTAAATAGTGGCAGGTGTCGTAAAACTGGTGAAGCTGTAGAAGGTTTCCGTATCGTAGCGCTTACCACCAAAACCTCCAGCCGAACCAATTCCCGGTAACTCAACTTCCCGCACAAAGGAGCCGTTCAGATCAAAGATTTTAATCTGTGTTCGGGCGTCTTTGAGATATTCAGCCACAAACTGATTATTGAGTAGACCCACGCCTTCGAGGACTTCTTCTGCCTGAGGGATGATTTCTTGCCATCCCTCCTTACTTCCCGGAGACGAGGAGAGATTGCTGATGTCAATCGCGATCGCCCGACCGCGAGGCGCATCTAAGTCAGTACGAAACCAGAAAATTGAGCCATCATTGTCGATAAAACTATAGCTAGCTTCAAACTCGCTAATTAGTTCAATCACGGGTGCATCTGGATTGGTTAAATCCTTATAAAACACCAAATTCTTAGGATCGCTTCCTCGCCACACGCTGATAATTAGGTAATGCCCATCCTCGGTGACGCCACCGCTGAAACCCCATTCTTTTTGGTCGGGGCGATGATAGATAAGAACATCCTCAGATTGTGGCTTACCCAGTTGGTGGTAAAAGAGTTTTTGACAGTAATTAATCTCTTCTAATTTGGTTGTTTCGTTCGGTTCATCGTAGCGGCTATAGAAAAAGCCTTGGTTGTCGTTAGTCCAAGACGCGCCAGAGAATTTAATCCACTTGAGATGATCGGAAAGGTCTTCGCCCGTCTTAACATCGCGTACCTTCCATTCTTGCCAATCTGAACCAGAGGTGGATAAACCATACGCCATCAAATTCCCATCTTCGCTAATCGCAATCCCCGACAGCGCAATAGTGCCATCTTCTGAAAGTTTGTTGGGATCTAGCAAAACTTTTGGCTCGGCATCCAAGGACGTTAATGTATAAAGAACGCTTTGATTTTGCAAGCCGTCGTTTTTGAAATAGAAGTAGCGATCGCCTTCTTTAAACGGAAGACTGTATTTTTCGTAGTCCCATAGTTCGGTTAGTCGTTGCTTAATTTTTTCCCGAACCGGAATTTCATTTAAATAGCTAAAAGTAACTTGATTTTGAGCCTCAACCCAAGCCTTGGTTTCATCCGAGTCCGGATCTTCCAGCCAACGGTAAGGGTCAGCTACCTTTGTCCCGTGATAGTCATCAACTTGATCGACTTTTTGGCTAGTTGGATAAGTAAGGGCTTTATCTGGATACTGCATAGGGTTGGACTCTTGGTAACACTGTCCAGTCTAGCGCCAGATTTGGTTGAGAAGAGGGCGAGCGCTCCCTTCTCAATCCAGTTTACAAGGGCAATTCTTTAAGAAACCCAGTTTCTGGGAAAAAACTAAAGATCAAATTACATAAGTGCCAAATTGTGAGAGATAAGTATTCCAGTAGATAATTGCGATCGCGCTGCCCTAATTGAGAATTTATGCGTCTCCCAAGAGTTAGTCTATTTTTTCTACCTTGGTTCGCCTTCGGTATCTCAACCCCCTTGCCTGTTTATTTTCCAGCAATATTGGCTATGAAGGCGATCGCGCAAGCATTGCCTTCTGCCCGAATTATCCATCTGGCAACACATGGGATATTTGATGATATCCAGGGATTGAACAGTGCGATCGCTTTGGCTCCATCCGGTTCAGATGAGGGTTTACTCACGGCTTCTGAAATCCTCGACCTGAAGCTCAATGCAGAATTAGTCGTTTTGAGTGCTTGCGACACCGGACGAGGCAAAATTACCGGGGATGGTGTGATTGGCTTATCACGTTCATTTATTAGTGCGGGTGTCTCCAGCGTCATTGTCTCTTTGTGGTCGGTTCCCGATGCACCAACAGCCTCTCTAATGACCGAGTTTTACAAAAATCTCCAGCTCAATCCCGATCGCTCTCAAGCATTGCGGCAAGCGATGCTAACAACCATGAAACAACACCCCGACCCCAGAGACTGGGCGGCTTTTACTTTAATTGGTGAATCCGACTGAAACAAGTCGCTCTGGACGGTTGAAAATTGAAAATTGGCTGAATGATAGGCGATCGCTGAAGTAGGGGTATCTTGGAAGGAAGCCGAGTGCTGTTGAATTTTTATGGCTTCTGTTCCCAATCCCTCTCTGGAAGCTGGTCTAGCAGCCCTGAAACAGGGAAATTATCCAGATGCGATCGCTCACCTAGAAGGCGTTTGCGAGTTTGAGTTGAGTCAAAAGACAGTCCTACGCGCTGAGATGGGGCTGGTGGTTGCCTATGAACGCACTAGCGAGATCGAGAAAGCGCGATCGCTTTGCCAAACCCTCAGTCAAAGCAAATACCCCAAGGTGAAGGACTGGGGAGAGCGGAATTTGGCTAATTTGGTCAATCGTTATCCTCAACTTCAAAAAACGCCTTCCCCCTCACCAACGTCGGAGGCGACCGGGTTTGTCCCCTTACAAACACCTGCCACTTCACCCGCCAAAGGGTCTGCGCCTGCGTCAGATGTCACCGGATTTATTCCCTTAGACCAACCGCCCCAAAAGCCTCAGCTATCCGTGTCGCCTGCTCTAGACGCGACCGGGTTTGTCCCCTTGCAAACGCCTGCCACTTCACCCGCACAGGGGGCAAAAGCCGCTCAACCTGTCTCTGAAAACGTCAGGGCGAGCAGTCAGCCGGTACAAAAGGCAACGCCCTCCACCTCACCCCTAGTACAAGACAAAGGGAAAACTGAAGCGGAAAGTAACCTAGAGGCAGAAGTAGCCGCCCCCACAGAAGCACTGATTGCGCCAGAGACAGCAGCAGACACAGAGGTCATTTCTGAGACGTCATCTGAAACGCCATCTGAGACACCAACAGATGAGAAAATTCTAGAATCGACCAGTATTATTGGCTGGCGTCAAGCAGGACGCGCCAAAGGATGGCGAGCAATGCCAGCAGTGAAACCAGAACGTCTGTGGGTGCTTCAAGCAGGGACTGCGATCGCGCTTTTCTGGATGATTCGCGTTTTAGTGCAGTTCGCGATGGCGACGACGAACAACTTCCTCATCAACCTGCCATTTTTGCAGCCTATCTCAGCTTTTTACGAAGACCCAACTTGGCCTATTGTGACCGTGTTGGTGCTGCTAACGTGCCTATCTCCCTGGATACTAGACTTCCTCCTCAAGCAATTTGAGGGCATGCAACCACTGTCACTGTCAGCGCTATCTAAATCCAGCCCAGAAGCCGCCAAGATGTTACCCCGCTATTGCGGACAGCGCCGTTTGCCCGTGCCGACTTTGCGGATCTTACCCATCAGTGCCCCAGTCGCATTCACTTATGGAAATCTGCCTCGCACTGCCCGAATTGTGGTCAGTCAAGGACTCTTAGATCAACTGGCAGAGGATGAAATCGCCACAATCTATGCCAGCGAGTTGGGGCACATTGTCCAAAACAAGTTGGTCGGTTTGGTGATGGCAACCATAATGTTCCTGATTGGAGGCTTTTTTAGCCTGTTGAGGAACTCAGACTGGGCTTGGACTTGTTGGTGGATTGCCCTGGCTTTTTTACCGTTGGGATTGAATTTGGCAGTGATGTCCCTCGTCATGCTAGTCGCCCAGATTCCTTACCTCTTGTACCGACAAGTAGCGCAGTTGGGAGACCGCTTAGCCAACCCCCTGCTAAAGATTCCGGCGGTGGTTGTTTCGGCTTTGAGTTACGGCTTATTTTGGCTAGTTTGCTTTATCAGTTTGTGGCTGTCGCGGCTGCGAATTATCTATAGCGATCGCACAGCGGCAGATATCACTGGCAACCCAAATGCCTTCACCCGCGCTTTATTGAAAGTTACCCGTGGCATTGCTGCTGATATCCAAAAACACCAGTCTACTCGCTGGCTTTTGGAAGGCTTTGATTTACTGACGCCAGTGGGGTATCGGCAAGCCATCAGCTTGGGTAGCCTTCCCTCCCAGACGCCTTGGGAATCCGTGTTGCAATGGGGCTACCTCAACCCCCATCGCCAGTGGATGGTCATCAACAATAGCCATCCGTTAATGGGCGATCGCCTGTACTTGTTATGCCTCTACGCCCGCCACTGGAAGCTAGAGACAGAACTTGACTTCACTCAAATGTCCGAACAGCGAATTCGAGCATCTTCGCTCAAAACTAAAAAGTCAAAACTTTGGTTACAAGGTGCCCCCTTCTTTGGCATTTTGTCTGGTTTAGCCTTGGGGTGCTTGTTCTGGCTGTTGGGGTGGATTGGCAGCTGGCTGGGAATCCGGCAACTTTCTTGGATACTCGACGATTACTGGACGATCCTCGTCGGTTGTCTGCCAATAGGTTTCAGCATTGGCACCTTTTTGCGGATCAATCCCTTCTTTCCAGACATCAAAGCTTCCACTCTGCAAACGAACCCCAACCTATCCGATTTATCGACTCGGATCGATGCTTTACCTGTCGATAGTCAGCCGGTGCGTCTGCAAGGAAAACTCTTGGGACGTCAAGGCATTAGCAACTGGCTGGGACAGGATTTAATTCTGCAAACTGACACTGGTTTGGTTAAGTTACATTATTGCTCTGGGCTGGGTTCTATTGGTAATCTTTTACCCTTGTCCACTCGTCCCAGCGACTTCGTAAATCGGCAAGTCACCGCAACTGGATGGTTTCGGCGAGGTGCGACCCCCTGGATTGACTTAGAAACCCTGCGAACCCAAGGCGGCATGACCAGTCTCAGTCGGCACCCTATCTGGTCAACGATTATTGCCTGTTTAGCTGCGGCTTGGGGAACTTACATTATCTTGTTCGGCATTTAATGCACAAGTTGGCACACGCACAAATAGCTGTTTGTAAACAAATATTGCAGCTTTTGAGAGAAATGTGTTACATTCCTTAACAAGGACGACTTAGTGTATCGAGACGCAGGTTGGCTATCTACGGGATATTTGCATAGCTTTTTCGTCTTGGCATCAGGTTTTCCTCCTCCCAACACAGCAAGCTTGACCAGTCGCCGCGAGTGGCTGGTTTTTTTTAGCGTCCTCACTCGCTAAAAGGCGTATACAAAAAGAGAGAATTTAAGCGATCGCGCTTCTTTAACCTCAATCGTCAAAAGATTTAGATCCGTCGTGAATTCATCTATTTCTGTTCCTTTGTTTTCTCTGCGTCGCTTGCTAAGCAACGACTGATTTTATATTCCTAAAAATAAAATAGACAATCATTAGATTAGTAATAATTTCAATATTTATCAACATTTATATTGTTAAATCATTTCGCTTATATAGACCCATTTTGGAAGTCAACTCGGCTTCTGACTATCTAACGGAAGCTAAATTCCTAGAGAGTAATCCCGATAGCGCCGCATTGGGGCAGTTCGCAATTTTTAATCTCTCGCTGCAAGATTTAAACCGGACTATAACCGCGCGATCGCAAGCGTGTATCCTCTAGTTTACCCAAATTAAAATGAGCGGATAGACATCTTTAACTCTGATGCTAAGATGTGAGGCATCCCCTAATTTAGGAAAGTTGGTTGATGAAATCCTCAAAGGTTATTCTAGGAATTTTATTAAGCCTAACCTTATTAGGAGTCGGGGCGAGACTAGGACTCCAAAAAACGCCAGATGATGTCAGTCAAGGTGAGAAGTATCGCGATCGCTATGTTGCCTTTGTTCTTCCTAAGCTAGTTCGGGAAGTTCAAATAAGGCTGAACCTGGTAAATAATCCAGGGGAAATTAAGCACGATTTAAAAGAATTTGCTCCAAAATATGAACAAGTGATTGCAGACGCCGGTCGAAAAGCAGACGAAAACCTGGCGAACGAACCAAGAGACGCAGCCTTTGCCGAGCGATTCTGGGCTGAGAAGAAACGTATTTTAAAAGCAGAGTACGGAATCGATTGGAAATCCCCAGCAGAAATGAATCCAGAAGTCGTTTTTGATTAATTGAGGGCTGCGAGGTTAAGACAAAGCTAAAATAGAGCCGAAGTGTTGCAATTATCTGCACTCTGTAAGCTCATGACGACTGCTGCTCCGGTTAAAACTCAGTACGAAGCCGTTATCGGTCTGGAAACTCACTGTCAACTCAGTACCGAAACCAAGATTTTCTGTAATTGCTCCACCGAATTTGGTGCGACGCCCAATCAGAATGTCTGTCCAGTGTGTATGGGAATGCCTGGAGTATTGCCAGTGCTGAATCAAAAGGTGCTGGAGTACGCGGTTAAAGCCGGTTTGGCTCTCAACTGCGCGATCGCTCCTGATAGCAAATTTGATCGTAAGCAATATTTTTATCCCGATCTGCCCAAAAATTATCAAGTTTCTCAGTACGATTTACCCATTGCCGAACATGGTTGGCTGGAGATTGAGCTAACTGATGCAGATGGCAACCCCATCCGCAAAAAGATTGGCATCACTCGCCTGCACATGGAAGAAGATGCTGGGAAATTGGTTCATGCAGGGAGTGAAAGACTCTCCGGTTCTACCTATTCTTTAGTAGACTACAACCGCACTGGCATCCCCTTGGTAGAAATTGTCTCCGAACCGGATATCCGTTCGGGGGTTGAAGCTGCTGAATATGCCGAAGAACTGCGCCGGATTGTCCGCTATCTGGGCGTCAGTGACGGCAATATGCAAGAAGGTTCGCTGCGCTGCGACGTGAATATCTCCGTGCGTCCGGTTGGTCAGAAGGAGTTTGGCACGAAGGTCGAAATCAAAAATATGAACTCCTTCAACGCCATCCAACGGGCGATTGAATACGAAATCGAGCGGCAAATTGAAGCCATCCAATCCGGCGAGCGAATTATTCAAGAAACGAGGCTGTGGGAGGAAGGTAGCCAACGCACAGTGAGTATGCGGACGAAGGAAGGCTCTAGCGATTATCGCTACTTCCCAGAACCCGACCTGACTCCTATGCAAGTTTCCGCCGAGCAATTGTCTAAGTGGAAGTCGGAACTGCCGGAACTGCCAGCGCAGAAACGTCATCGCTACGAAAGCGAATTGGGTTTGTCTGCCTACGATGCCCGCATCCTAACCGACGATAAATCGGTGTCGGAGTATTTTGAAGCGGCGGTTGCTGCCAAGGCGAATGCCAAGCAGGCGGCTAACTGGGTGATGGGTGATATTTCTGCCTATCTCAACACCGCGAAACTAAATATCGCGGAAATTGCCCTCAAACCCCAGATTCTCGCGGAATTGATTTCCTTAATTGAAGACGGCACTATCAGCGGCAAAATTGCTAAAGAGATTCTGCCAGAGTTGCTGTCTAAAGGGGGTTCTGCAAAAGAACTGGTGGAGAGCAAAGGTGTCAAGCAAATCTCTGACAAGGGTGAGCTGGAAAAAATCATCAATGAAGTTCTAGCGGCAAATCCTAAAGAGCTGGAACAGTATCGTAGCGGTAAAACCAAGCTGCTGGGTTTCTTTGTGGGGCAGGTGATGAAGCAAACCGGAGGTCAAGCTGACCCGAAACTCACGAACCAAATGATGGCTCAGAAGTTGAACAGTTAGTTAGACCAGCCTAAAACATACCGCCTTGCGGAGTAGGTTTTGGCTACTCCGCAAGGCTGAAGTCCAGGCAACGGGTGTCGGTAGAAAATGTAGCAGATGTGCAGGCGATCGCTCGCAGAAATACGCATCCGCTACATTCGCTGCACCACCCTTTGCTTAATTTCTGTTGAAAATTATCTTCGTCTTTACTTCACATAAAAGCGAGGAAACTTTACGATAAAGACAAAATAGGGGGTGACACCCCTCATCCCCAAGTGATATATTTTGTTTAGTAGATGCACCCTGATGATCGGGAGAGTCGCCCAAGTGGCTCTCCTTTTTTTTATGGCTTTTTTTGTATGGGGATTGGTCACAGCTTCATCTGATCTAGCTACAAGCAGACACGCGAAGCGTCGCTCAAGGCGCTGTACCGGACGTTTGTCTTCTTCGACAAGACGATCGGCGCGAACAGATAGTTCTGCTTCCATCGCGGGATATCTATCGCCTAACCAACGCTTGCAGCCGTGCGGCTAGCAAGCAATATCGTGATAGAAATTGCCTTGTTGAAAGTAACGATTGGTTTAGAGATTGCTACACGTCTGCGAGATTTGTACTCAGCCCCGCTAAGTTTGCCACAGAGGCAATTAATTTGATTGCCTCAACGGGTTTAGGCAGGTGTACCTGGAAACCTGCTTCGAGTGCCTGCGATCGCTCTTCACCTCTGGCATAAGCAGTCAGCGCGATCGCGGGAATGCTTGTTTCTCCTCGCTGAGATTCCAAAGCTCTCACTTTGCGAATCAAACCATAACCGTCCTCATTCGGCATTCCGATGTCGCTCACCAGTACATCGGGTTTTAAGTGTTCCAGAGCTTGCATCGCTTCCTGAACCGATCCCACAGCCGTCACTTGAGCGTGATATTGTTCTAGCGCTGCCCTCAAAAAATCGCGGGTATCGGTATCGTCATCCACCACCAGCACCTGCAACGTTTCTAAAGAGGGGGGAGGCGCGATCGCGACTTTGTTACCTGAGGAGACAGACTCCAAATCGCAAGTCTTGAGCTGGTCAGATACCACTGGCAGCTTCACGGTAAATGTTGACCCTTTCCCTTCTCCCTCACTTCTTGCCTCAATCGTGCCGCCTTGCAGTTCCACTAAGTTGTGGACAATTGCTAAACCGAGTCCCAAGCCACCATAGCGCCTGGTGGTGGTGCTATCTGCTTGACGAAAGCGATCAAAAATATAGGGGAGAAAATCTGGGCTGATGCCCACGCCGGTGTCGCTGATGCTAATTTGAGCGCGATCGCCATCCTTGAAAAGGCGCACCTGCACCTTTCCGCCTGAAGACGTGAATTTGATCGAATTAGAGAGTAGATTCCAAACAACTTGCTGCAAGCGGTTAGGATCGCCAGGAACTAGGTCCACGGAGCGATCGAGTACGCTTTCCAATTGAATTCCTTTATCCTCAGCCGCCGGACGAACCGCATCCAGCGCCGCCTCAATCACGGGTACAAGATTAACTTGACAGATATTTAAGCGCAGCTTCCCGCGAATAATCCGCGAGACATCGAGAATATCCTCAATCAGTTGCGCCTGCAACTTGGCGTTACGCTCAATCGTTTCCAGGGCACGGGCTGTCGTCTTTTCATCATACTTGCGACTGCGGAGCAGTTGAGTCCAACCCAGCATTGAGTTAAGGGGAGTGCGGAGTTCGTGAGACAAGGTTGCCAGGAACTCATCTTTAATCCGGTTTGCCGCCTCGGCTTCCTGTCGTGCCACCTGTTCGCGGATCATCTGAGCGCGGGCTTCCTCTGCGGCTTTGCGCTCGGTGATGTCTTCTAGGGTGCCGACATGACCAATGAGTTCGCCTGTATCAGTCAGCATCGGGGAGGAGCGGAGGTAAACCCAACGCACCATGTCCTCCGGAACTTGGCAGCGAAACTCGTTGGAGTATTCCTGACCGATGCTCATGCAAGTAGACCAATGTGTTAAGACGCGATCGCGATCTTCTGGATGTACCGACTGCAACCAGCCTTCTTCATAGAGCGAGGCTAAAACTCCCGTTTTGGGATCGGGTGTCAAACCACAAATCGCTTCGCAGCGCGGATTCGCGTAGGTACAGCGCCCTTCAATATCGGTCATAAAAATGCCCAAGGGCGAGCAGGCACTTAACGAGCGAAAACGCTCTTCACTTTGCTTAAGTTCTGAGTTAACAGCACTCAGTTGTGCCGCTTGTCGTTTCACCTCTGCGGTTTTCTTGAACAAGTCAACAAACACCCCCACCTTGGAGGTTAATATTTCCGGCTCCAGAGGTTTAAGCAGGTAATCTACTGCACCCAGGGAATAACCTTTGAAAACCAGAGAGTCGCTGCTGCTAAATGCGGTCAGGAAAATAATCGGCGTGTGACGCGATCGCTGTCGTTGTCGAATCAGCTTTGCCGTCTCAAATCCATCTAGACCGGGCATCTGGACATCAAGTAAAATCACGGCAAAATCGCGCTCAAGCAGACATCGCAAGGCTTGTTCGCCCGATGTAGCTCTGACCAAATTTTGACCGAGGCTGCCCAGGATTGCCTCCAAAGCCAGTAAATTTTCTGGGTGATCGTCCACAAGGAGGACGTTAACTATTTCTTCGGGCTGCATTTTCTGGAAGGTCGGGATTTGTTTGAGCGGCTTTGTCGAGCCTGTCACTGTTTAGCGATTGATACCACTATCCAAAGTTACAAATTTTAGGAACCAGAATCCAGGGTTTTTAGATGAAGATTTGATGTTTCCTCATTTTATTGAGCTACCGGGGCTTTGGTGCAACCTAGCTTATTTTTCACCTTACAGCCGATTGACAAAGGTTGACTAAAAGAGGAGCAATTTCTTGGAGCTGCACAATCCAGTCTACCGTTACAGATGCGATCGCAGCTTCTGGCATAATCCGGCTTTCTGCTGTTGCTGGCTCTTGTACTATAGCCCGTCCGCCGCGGGCTTTAATTTTTGCCAATCCTTTGGCACCATCCTGACTTGCTCCGGTTAAAATTACCCCGATCACTCTCTGTGCATAAGCATCAGCCGCTGATTCAAACAGCACATCAATCGATGGTCGGGCATTGCAGACAGGAGCCTCGGTAGAGAGTGCTAAGGTGGCGATGCCTCCGTACCGACCTTGGCGGTGTCCCCATGCCTGCCGGGGTTCCACCAGTAAGTGATAATCAGCGGGAGCCAAGTATACCCGCCGAGGCAGAATTTCTTCTTTATCTTCCGCCTCCGCCACTGGCAAAGTGCTGTACTGCTGGAGAAAAAAGCTCAGTGTACTGTCAGAGGCTTTGTGACGGTGTTGTACGACAATCACAGCCGCGGGGAAAGTATTAGGTAGACCTGCAAGCATTACGGTTAAAGCTTGTAACCCACCTAATGATGTGCCGACAACAACAATATCAAAAGCCATATTACCAATGAATCAGTAGATGGGTAAAACTCAATGAAACAGGTGGGTCGTGAAGGATTTGCGATTACCGATTCCCGACCTAAAAAAGCTCATCCCCTCCGTTTTATTCCATTTATTTGGAAAATATGGCATTTATATGGCATTTTTAAGAAAAAATTTTTATTTAACCCAATTTTCGGTAAATCTTTTCATGATTTTCTAACTCCTCATAGTGTTTTTCGTATAGCGTGGTTTTCAGAGATTCCTGACGACCTAATCCTAAAATCCCAAATCTACAAAGGCTATCGTACAAAAGATTGTGAACCCGTTCCTGAAGAAATGGATTGAAATAGATCAGGACGTTGCGACATAAGATGACATTGAATTCATTAAAAGAACCATCAATCGCTAGGTTATGTTGAGAAAAAACAATATTTTCTTTCAGGGATGCGCGGAAAATAGCGCTGTCATAAGCAGCCGTATAATACTCTGAAAAAGACTTAATCCCGCCTGCTTTTAGATAATGCTGAGTATATTCCTGCATTAAATGAAGGGGGAAAATGCCACTTTTGGCTTTTCTTAATACCATTTCATTCATGTCGGTTGCATAGATACGGCAACGGTGATAAAGCTCTTCTTCTTGCAACAAAATTGCGAGGGAATAAACTTCCTCGCCGGTTGAACAACCAGCACACCAGATCCGAATAAATGGATAAGTTCGCAATAAGGGAACAACTTTGTTTCTAAAAGTTAAATAAAAGGTGGGATCGCGGAACATAGCGGTCACGTTGACGGAGAGACCGAGCAAAAATCGCTCCATCGCGTTTGCATCGTGGAGAACTTTTTCCTGAAGCGCAGATACACTGCCTAAATTTTCCGCACGAATCGCGTTCCAAATGCGGCGCTTAAGTGAAGCAGGAGCATAATTTCGGAAATCAAAGCCGTAGTAACGATATACGCCCTCCAATAGCAACTGAATTTCAATATCTTCAAGTTCGCTGCTATTTTTGGGCGTATTCATACAGTAAAAAGTAAAAAGTAGAAAGGTAAAAGAAACAGAGACAAAGAGACAGAAAGAACTTTTGCCGTCTTCTTTGCCTCTTTTTCTTTTGCCTTATCGATAGAGCCAGACGCGCAGCAGGGAGAGCAATTGCTCGGTATCAACAGGTTTGGTAATGTAGTCGGAGGCACCGGCTTCGATACACTTTTCGCGATCGCCTTTCATGGCTTTGGCGGTGAGCGCGATCATGGGCAGTGTTGCGAATGAATCGAGCTGGCGAATGGCTTGCATGGTTTCGTAGCCGTCCATTTCCGGCATCATTACGTCCATCAGGACAATATCAATGTCGGGGCGTTCTTGCAACTTAGTAATGCCATCTCTGCCATTTTCGGCATACAACACTTCCATTTGATGAAGTTCCAGCATACTGGTGAGGGCAAAGATATTCCGCACATCGTCATCCACAATCAAGACTTTCTTGCCAGTCAGAACCGGATCGGTTTGATGCAGTTGTTCCAGCATTTGTTGTTTCGGGCGGGGTAAATTTGCCTGCACTCGGTGGAGGAACAAGGCGGTTTCATCCAGAAGACGTTCTGGCGATCGCACGTCTTTGATGATAATCGTCTCGGCAATGCGTTTGAGTTCGGTTTCTTGTTGCTTGGTTAATTCCCTGCCGGTATAAACAATGATTGGGAGTGTCGTCAGGCTCGGCTCCTGTTTAATTTGCTCCATCAGCTCAAATCCGGTCATATCCGGCAGTCCCAAATCCAGAACTAGGCAATCATAGTGTCCGGTTGTCAGTTCTTCGAGTGCCTCTGCCCCAGTGCCGACAGCCGTTGTCTGCACGTCGCTATTACCGATTAGCTCGACAATGCTGTGGCGTTGAGTTTCATCATCTTCTACGACCAGCAAGTTCTTCACGGGACGCTCGACGAACCCCTTAATGTCAGACAGCGCTTGCCCCAAAGCTTCACCGCTGACAGGTTTTTGCAGATAAGCGATCGCTCCTTGTTGCAAGCTGCGCTGCTGGACTTCTTCGACGGAGATGATATGCACGGGGATGTGACGAGTGCCTGGGTCGTGCTTCAAACGGTCTAACACCGTCCAGCCATCCATTATTGGCAACCGAATATCTAGGGTAATCGCATCCGGCTGAAATTCTCGCACCATTGCCAGAGCTGTATCGCTTCGCAACGCCACCAGCGCTTTGAAGCCCTGTTGTCGTGCCATATCTAATAAGATCCGAGCGAAATTGATATCGTCCTCCACAATTAACAACACGCGATCGCCCGCTTGGATGTCGTCCCGGTCATCGCTAATGTCAGCCATCTGGGCGGAGCGTGGGTAGGGACTTGCGGCGACACTTGCCTCTCCGGGAGTGGAGGCGCGAACGCCGTCATTTCGATTCGCCGGTGGAGCCGCCGGTGGAGCCTCAACGGTCTGAGGGGTACTGGGTGCGAGGGTACTGGGTGCGAGGGTACTGGGTGCGACGTAATTCCTCGCGCCGGGAAGGATAGTTCGCACTTCCGGACTGCTTGTTCCTGCTGCCCCATCTTGATAAGCTTGCGGCAAATAGAGGGTAAACGTGCTTCCCTGTCCCGGACTGCTCACCAGGCGAATTTCTCCGCCCAGCAGTCGGGCAATTTCTCGACTGATTGACAAGCCCAAACCCGTCCCGCCGTATTTACGGCTGGTTGTCCCATCCGCCTGTTGAAAAGCCTCAAAAATAATTCTCTGCTTATCCGGTGCAATCCCAATGCCTGTGTCGCTGACAGCAAACGCAATCACATTTTGGGCGCGATTTAAACTCGCCTGATCGGAACTCCAGCCGCCTGTTGCTAACTCAACTCGTAATCGAACTGCACCCTGATCCGTAAATTTAAAGGCATTCGAGAGCAGATTCTTGAGGACTTGTTGTAACCGTTTCGAGTCGGTATACATTCCCTTGGGCAGTCTTTCGTCAGATTCCACGGTAAAGGCGAGTCCTTTGTCGTGCGCCACTTGCTGGAACGTTCGCTCCATCTGGCTCCGCAAATCGGTAAATAACATCTGATCGATGTCAACCGACATCGTTCCCGATTCAATCTTTGCCAGATCCAAGATGTCGTTAATCAGTCCTAACAAATCGGTGCCTGCGGAATGAATCGTGCGGGTGTATTCGACTTGCTTCGGCGTCAGGTTGCCATCTGGATTATCAGAAAGTAGACGAGCCAAAATCAACAAGCTATTTAGCGGTGTCCGCAGTTCATGGGACATATTCGCCAAGAATTCCGACTTGTACTTCGAGGTGAGTGCCAGTTGCTCGGCTTTCTCCTCCACCGACTGCCTTGCCTGTTCGATTTCCCGATTCTTGCGCTCGACTTCGCGGTTTTGCATCGCGAGTAAGCGCGATCGCTCTTCCAGTTCTTCGTTGGTTTGCTGCAATTGTTCTTGTTGATTCTTGAGCAGTTCCTCGGATGCCTGGAGTGATTTGGCTTGTTGTTCCAGTCGCTTATTCGTTTCTGTGAGTTCTTTCTGCTGGGCTTGGAGTTCTTCTGCCAGGGCGGTGGACTGCTTGAGTAATTCTTCGGTACGCATCGAAGCCGCGATCGTGTTCAGAACGATGGCAATGCTTTCTGTGAGTTGATCGAAGAAGGTGAGGTGAATCTCGCTAAATCGCCGGAAAGAAGCCAGTTCAATCACTGCTGTTACTTGCCCTTCAAAAAGGACGGGCAACACGACGACATTCAGCGGGGTGGATTCCCCTAAGCCAGAACTGATCTTGATATAGTTGTCCGGCACCTCGCTGAGCAGAATCCGTTCTTTTTCCAGAGCGCATTGTCCTACCAAGCCTTCCCCTAAATGGAAGTGGTTGGCGAGATGCTTGCGCTCGCGGTAAGCATAGGTACTCAGGAGTTTCAGGAATGCCCGATGTTGCTCGCCACTTTCCATCAGGTAAAACACACCATGTTGGGCGGAAACCAGAGGAGCGAGTTCCGAGAGAATGAGTTTGGAGACGGTTTCCAAATCTCGCTGTCCCTGAAGCATCCGGGTAAATTTGGCGAGGTTGGTTTTTAACCAGTCTTGCTCGGTATTTTTCTGTGTTGTTTCCCGCAGGTTGGCAATCATCTGGTTGATGTTGTCTTTGAGGATGGCGACTTCCCCTTGTGCGGCGACGGAAATCGATCGGGTCAGGTCGCCTTTGGTTACAGCGATCGCGACTTCTGCAATCGCTCGTACCTGCGTCGTTAAATTCGCTGCCAGTTCGTTCACGTTGTCGGTCAGCGCTCTCCAGGTTCCGGCAGCTCCCGGCACCTTCGCCTGTCCCCCTAGCTTCCCTTCAATCCCCACCTCTCGCGCCACTGTCGTGACTTGATCGGCAAACGTTGCCAGCGTGTCGATCATCTCGTTGATCGTATCGGCTAAGGTTTCAATTTCTCCCTTCGCCTCTAGCATGAGTTTTCGCTTCAAGTCCCCATTAGCAACTGCCGTTACCACTTTGGCGATGCCTCGCACTTGCGCGGTTAAATTCCCTGCCATTGAGTTCACGTTGTCGGTCAAATCCTTCCAGGTTCCGGCAACGCCGCGCACCTCCGCTTGACCGCCCAATTTGCCTTCTGTTCCCACCTCTCGCGCCACCCGCGTTACTTCTGAGGCGAAGGAGGAAAGCTGATCCACCATCACGTTGATCGTGTCTTTGAGATCCAAAATCTCGCCTTTGACATCAACCGTGATTTTCTTGGAAAGGTCGCCATTTGCCACCGCCTTCGTCACTTCGGCGATGTTCCGCACTTGTGCAGTTAGATTCCCTGCCATCAAGTTGACGTTATCGGTCAAATCTTTCCAGGTTCCGGCAACCCCTCGGACATACGCTTGTACGCCCAGTTTTCCTTCCGTTCCCACCTCTCGCGCTACCCGCGTCACCTCCGAGGCAAAGGAGTTGAGCTGATCCACCATCGTATTGATCGTGTTCTTCAGCTCTAAAATCTCGCCTTTAACATCGACGGTAATTTTCTTGGATAAGTCGCCATTCGCTACCGCCGTCGTCACTTCCGCGATGTTTCGCACCTGTGCAGTCAAAGAACCTGCCATGAAGTTCACCGAATCGGTGAGATCCTTCCAGGTTCCAGCAACCCCTCGCACCTCCGCTTGTACGCCGAGTTTCCCTTCCGTCCCCACCTCTCGCGCCACCCGCGTCACCTCCGAGGCGAAGGAGTTGAGCTGATCCACCATCGTATTGACGGTGTTTTTCAGCTCTAAAATTTCCCCTTTGACATCGACGGTAATTTTCTTAGAAAGATCACCATTCGCCACCGCCGTCGTCACGGCGGCAATGTTTCGCACCTGTGCCGTCAAAGAACCTGCCATGAAGTTCACCGAATCGGTGAGATCCTTCCAGGTTCCGGCGACCCCTCGCACATCTGCTTGCACGCCGAGTTTCCCTTCCGAACCCACCTCTCGCGCCACCCGCGTGACTTCTGAGGCAAAGGACGAAAGCTGATCGACCATGATATTGATCGTGTTTTTCAGCTCTAAAATTTCGCCTTTAACTTGGACGGTAATTTTCTTAGATAAGTCGCCATTTGCGATCGCAGTTGCCACTTCCGCAATATTTCGCACTTGTTCGGTGAGGTTCCCCGCCATCGAGTTCACCGAGTCGGTGAGATCCTTCCACGTACCCGCGACGCCTCGCACTTCTGCCTGTACGCCGAGTTTCCCTTCCGAACCCACCTCTCGCGCCACCCGCGTCACTTCTGAGGCGAAGGACGAAAGCTGATCCACCATCGTGTTGATCGTCTTTTTCAGCTCTAAAATTTCGCCCTTAACATCAACGGTAATTTTCTTAGAAAGGTCGCCGTTTGCAACTGCCGTCGTCACTTCTGCGATGTTTCGCACCTGTGCGGTTAGATTCCCCGCCATCGAGTTCACCGAATCGGTCAAATCCTTCCACGTACCCGCGACGCCTCGCACCTCCGCTTGTACGCCCAGTTTCCCTTCCGTTCCCACCTCTCGCGCTACCCGCGTCACCTCCGAGGCGAAGGAGTTGAGCTGATCCACCATCGTGTTAACGGTGTTTTTCAGCTCTAAAATTTCGCCTTTGACATCGACGGTAATTTTCTTAGAAAGGTCGCCATTCGCCACCGCCGTCGTCACTTCCGCGATGTTCCGCACCTGCGCCGTCAAAGAACCCGCCATGAAGTTCACCGAATCGGTGAGATCCTTCCAGGTTCCGGCAACGCCCCGCACCTCCGCCTGACCGCCCAGCTTCCCATCTGCCCCGACCTCCCGCGCCACCCGTGTTACTTCCGAGGCGAAGGAGGAAAGCTGATCCACCATGATATTGACGGTGTTTTTCAGCTCGAAAATTTCGCCCTTAACATCGACGGTAATTTTCTTAGAAAGGTCGCCATTAGCAACTGCCGTCGTCACTTCCGCGATGTTCCGCACCTGCGCGGTTAGATTCCCCGCCATCAAGTTCACCGAATCCGTCAAATCCTTCCAGGTTCCGGCAACTCCACCGACTTCTGCTTGTACGCCCAGTTTCCCTTCCGTACCCACCTCACGCGCCACCCGCGTCACTTCCGAGGCGAACGAATTCAACTGATCCACCATCGTGTTGACGGTGTTTTTTAGTTCTAAAATTTCCCCACGCACATCGACAGTAATTTTCTTAGAAAGGTCGCCATTTGCCACCGCCGTCGTCACTTCTGCGATGTTCCTCACCTGGGAGGTTAAACTTCCCGCCATGAAGTTCACCGAATCAGTGAGATCCTTCCAAGTTCCGGCAACTCCCTTCACTTCTGCCTGACCGCCCAACTTCCCATCTGCACCCACCTCACGCGCCACCCGCGTCACTTCCGAGGCAAACGAGTTCAGCTGATCCACCATCACGTTGATGGTGTCCTTCAAATCTAAAATTTCGCCTTTAACATCAACCGTGATTTTCTTGGATAGGTCGCCATTTGCTACTGCCGTCGTTACTTCTGCAATGTTCCGCACCTGCGCTGTCAAGTTCCCCGCCATCAAGTTTACGCTGTCGGTGAGATCCTTCCAGGTTCCGGCAACGCCGCGTACTTCTGCTTGACCGCCCAGTTTACCTTCCGTACCCACTTCGCGGGCAACCCGCGTGACTTCTGAGGCAAAGGAGTTGAGCTGATCCACCATGACGTTGACGGTGTTTTTTAGCTCTAAAATTTCGCCTTTGACATCGACAGTGATTTTCTTAGAAAGGTCGCCATTGGCAACCGCTGTGGTCACTTCGGCGATGTTCCGAACTTGGGCAGTCAAATTTCCTGCCATTAAGTTGACGTTATCGGTCAAATCCTTCCAGGTGCCTGCGACGCCCTTCACTTCTGCTTGCACGCCCAACTTGCCTTCCGTACCCACTTCACGGGCAACCCGCGTGACTTCTGAGGCGAAGGAGGAAAGCTGATCCACCATCGTGTTGACGACCTGTGCGGTTTGGAGAAATTCCCCTTGTAAGGCTCTACCTTCAATCTCCGGCGCGATTCTCTGAGATAAATCGCCATTGGCAACCGCCCGGATCACGCGAGCAGTTTCAGCGGTCGGTTGAACTAAATCTGTAATTAGGGTATTGACAGAATCTACACTAGCTGACCAAGAACCCCCTGCTGTTCCAATCGAAGCACGCTGGGCGATTTTGCCTTCTTTCCCAACCACCGTGCTGATCCGTTCTAGCTCATTCGCCATCCTCTGATTCATCTCAATGATGTCGTTGAGCGTATCGGCAATTTTCCCCGCCATGCCAGTCTGATCAATCGGCATCCGGACAGAAAAGTCACCTTTTTTAACAGCTACGAGCGTTCTCAGGAGCTGTTTGGCATCGAGATTGTCAGTATCGGGGGTTGCCTGTGCAGTGGGCATAGCTTTAGCCTTCGAGGATGGTTACTTTTTGTCGCAGCCTGAGTAACTGGTTCAAAATTCTGTCATATCAATGACGATTCTGACGCACTGAGACCCTTGTTGAATACTTTTGGGGGACTCAAACGTGTTAATTTCTTGTTACAAGACGCAGACTGAGCATTGCTACTTATCGTTACAGCAGCCGCATTTTTGCTAACCAGTAGAAATACTCAACGATTCCGCTTGCGTTTTCAGAGACTTGCAAGAGCTTAGGAGTACAGGATGGCTGTGTTAGTCCTAAATATATCAAGAATCACTTGGGTTGAGAGATAGACGCACTGAGGAGAGAAGAAAGGATGCGATCGCATCCTCTCTCCAAGCAGAGTAGCCCAAAAACAAAGCAAATCGTGTAGTAGCACCTCTTGTGGGTGCTACTACACGATTTTAATTGTCATTCAATTGTCAGCAAGACTAAACTTTGAGCATGAATTTTGAGCATGAAATCTATTCGTGTTCTACCACGAATATATTGGCGTAGAGGTTTGCCAATATCTGCTTTCCCTCTTGCGTCAGCTCTAAGTAGCGCAATCCATCCTGGATGTAAGGATAAACGACATTCCAGTAAAACTTCGGGTAGTTTTTCCGCAAATCTCCAGGATTTTTGTAACCCAAGGTTTTATTTACCCCGGTTTCTTCAAATTCATAGAACAATCCACTAATTTTTTGCAAGTAACGCGGATCGCTAAGTTGACCAATTAAATCTGCGGCACGAATTAAGCCCGGATAATTATTAGTATCTTGATGATCTGCATCTGCTGGCACAGGAAAACGAGTTAACTCAATATTCTTCTTGATCGTTTCTGTATCTATTAGTTTGTGACCGCCAAAACGTTCCTCTATAAACAGTTTTCCGCGATCTACATGATAAGGTGTAAGGCTGGCATCGGTTAAGCCGGTTGGCAACGAAATGAGCAAGTTTTCGATGCCTGTGGCATACACCCTTTCACTGGGTCGATCTTGCAGACAAACTCCCTTCACGTAGCCGATATCATGACACAATAAAGAAATGATGCAGTGCAACCAATCTTCACAACAAACTCCGCCCAAGCGGATATGTTTTCCCCGCAGAATTGCCTGTCCCACTAAGGTAACAAAGATGGTATGTTCGACGTTGTGATAAAGGGCGTCGCTGTTAGCAATATTTTCCAGAGCCATGTTTCCAGCCCAGACGATGATATCGGGGTAGTCTGGTTTAAGACCGCCGTAAGTGCGGCAGTAGGCAGCCCGCAGGCGTTCAACGAAGGTATCAATCATCACCATTGTGGGATTAAACATCTCTAGTCCCCTGATAAAATTGCGAGCGCAGTCATAACATTCAATTAACGAAAACGAATTGTTATAAATTGATTAAAATTTTGATAGATTCACTTGTTGGTCTAACCCTACTCTTTGAGGGGGTTTATTTTTGATTTATCTCCTAAATTAAAACACGCCTACTTGCTACTTATATCCGTAGTTTTACTTACATTTCCGCAGAGTGCAACCAGGAAAGCTCAGAATTTTTGGGTAATTTTTCAGGCTACAGCAAAACTAAAGAAGCTAGAGAATTCAGTTTCACTCACCCCTGTTACCCATCAGACCTGATTAGCTCAGAAAACCACAGGAAAGTTCAGAAATCTCCAGTTTTTCTTCTGTTATCTACTACTAGAGATTGTTTTTACTTGCACATTCTCAGCGTTTCTCAATGTAATGTAATACCATTGCACTAATTACCTGCAACAGAGCCGACAAATCCCTGCAATGGGAGCGCCGCTACTCTAACCAGAAGGAGGACAAAGAGAAATTTGCCAGTGTAGCGCCAGTAAAGCTAATGGGTGTAAGAAGATTGGGAGCAGGAGAGGATGACGCTCTTTTTGCGAAACGGCTACCTCCCTCAATCGTCAAGACAACCCAAAAAGAAGGTCACTTGCTATGTGGATTCAGCTTGTAAAATTTACTAAATGTTAGATACAGTAATCCTATTTGATTTGAATTCTTTTAGCAGGCCGTTAAAACGCATTAGCGTTAATAGAGCTATGCGTTTTCTTCGCTCTATGAGTGGGTAAAAAGTTTAGCAATTACTTAGGATTGTCATATATCAAACAGCCCTTTTAAGTAAACATGGAAATCAACGAAGCCTTAAGATTTATAGATGATTTAATTTTTGGTAATACAGGAAAACACTTAAACGATTTGGAAAGAGAAGTGTTTATAGGATCTTGGGCAGGGAAAACTTATGAAGATATTTATCCTTTGAATCCTCAATATGTAGAAAAAGATGTGGGCTATAAATTATGGAAGAAGCTTTCGGCAGTTTTGGGGGAAAGAGTTAGCAAAAAGAACTTCAAAGGAGCCATAGAACGCGCCCAGAAGCAGGCATTACACTTAGCCGACGTGCCACAGATCATCAATCAGAATTCTTTCCCCAAAGGAACCGAGATATTTACTAAGAGAATCTTTATCTCGCACCGCGCACAGGAGCCAGATCGGGGACTGGCAACTCAATTTTACGAAACCTTAAATGCTTCTGGATACATAGCCTTTATGGCGAGTGTAGGGGCACCGACAAGAGATATCCAGAAAGACGAGTGCCAGGGACATCCCTCCGAAAAAAGTGGATGGTCAGAGCCGCCTCTCCTTTCTCAAATTGATACAGAATTGCAGCAATGCGACTACTTTTTGTTGCTACTTTCTCCCCAAGCGGCGGGCAGTGAAATGGCGATCGAAGAGTTGCGAAGAGCAAAGGAATTGCGCTCTATCCAGAATAAGCCAGTGGTGCTAACGATTCGCGTTAATTGTCCCAAAAATACACCGTTAAATCACGATTTACGCAGCTATCTCGATGGAAATGAACAACTTGAGTGGAACTCGCCTGCTGACACTCCGAATATTCTACAAAAAATCCTGAGTTTACTGGCAGGAAGTGTGGAATCCGGCATTGTAGAGGCGGATTTGACTAAGATATCGGTGGGGATGTCAGAGGAATCCATCGATTCATCTCTAGGGAAGTCTGAAAGCCTGACTCGTTTACTTTCCCAGGAGGATGAGGGGACATCCGTCATCCTGCATTCTTCAGATGCACCCCTGCCAGTTGCAGAACCAGAGTTACCGAATGGTCAGGTGCGTCTGGCTTCTGCGTTTTATGTGGAGCGAGTTCCTTATGAAGCTCAGTGTTACAAGGAGATTTTGCAACCAGGAGCTTTGATTCGGATCAAGGCACCGAGACAGATGGGGAAAACTTCGTTGATGGCGAGGATTCTTTATCGAGCAAATGAGCAGGGTTATCGCACGGTGCCCTTGAGCTTTCAACACGCGGATACGGCAGTTTTTACAGATTTAAATCAACTTTTGCGGTGGTTTTGTGCCCGGATTTCTCGAAAGCTACGCCTTCCTCATCAATTAGATGATTATTGGACGGATACTTTTGGCAGTAAAGATAATTGCACGATTTATTTTGAGGATTGTTTGCTGTCAGCATCCGATAGTCCGTTGGTGTTAGGGTTGGATGAGGTGGATCGGGTTTTTCAATATCCCAAAATTGCCGACGATTTTTTTGGGTTGTTGCGGGCTTGGTATGAGGAGGCTGGCTATGGGAATGGAGATAGCGATCGCTGGCAACAACTCCGACTGGTGGTGGTACACTCAACGGAAGTTTATATCCCCCTCAATGTCAATCAGTCCCCGTTTAATGTAGGGTTGCCGATTGAGTTACCGGACTTTAGCCCGGAACAGGTGCAAGATTTAACTCGGCGGCATGGACTGAATTGGAATGCAAGGCAGGTTGAGCAATTAATGAGGTTAGTTGGTGGACATCCTTATTTAGTCCGATTGGCACTTTATCATATCGCTCAACAGAGGATTACGCTGGATCAACTGTTAGAAACTGCACCCACAGAGGCGGGACTTTACGATGACCATTTGCGAAGACATTTATGGAATCTGCAACAACATCCAGAGTTAGCAGATGCTTTCGCTAAAGTAGTGACGGCGGACACACCCGTAGAGTTAGAGTCGGTGCCAGCATTTAAATTGCATAGTATGGGGCTGGTACAGTTGCAGGGAAATTATGTCACGCCGCGCTTCAATTTATATCGGCAATATTTTAGCGATCGCTTGGGCAAAATTTAGATAATTATAGCGAGTTTGGCAGAATTGTTGCTAGAGGTGAGAAAATGCCTTCTCCATTTCCAGGGGTAGATCCATACTTAGAAAATCCTGAATTGTGGGCTGAGGTACATCATCGATTAATTACTGCGATCGCTGATGCCATAGCCCCCTCTATTCGCCCTAGATATCGAGTAGCAATTGGAAAGCGGATTTATTTAAGTGATGTAGAAGATCGGGTTGCGGTGATGAGGAGATTGTGAGCGAACCGATAGGTCGGCGCTTCGCTATCGCACTGGTAGCTAAAAGTATCGATTCAGTTATTAACGACTCACAATAACTCACTTATCAGAAACATGGTGTTTTCTACCCAATCAGAACCCCGTATGAGTCAACAGCCAAACCCAGGCTATAACTATAAAGTCGGTGGACATTTACCGCTTGATGCCCCCACTTATGTAGTGCGACAGGCAGATTTTGACCTTTATGAAGGGTTGAAGGCGGGGGAGTTTTGTTATGTGTTGAATTCTCGGCAGATGGGGAAAACTAGCTTGCGGGTGCAAACAATGCACAAGTTGCAAGCGGAAGGATTTGCCTGTGCAGCGATAGACTTGACGAAAATTGGTAGCCAGGACATTACGCCGGATCAGTGGTATGCAGGCGTGATCAGGCGTCTGGTGACGAGTTTCCAGCTTTCAGACCAGATTAACTTACAGAGTTGGTTGCGCGATCGCGCTTTTTTGCCTCCGGTACAGCGCTTAAGCGAATTTATCGAACAAGTGCTGCTAACATCAATCAGCCAGAAAATTGTTATTTTTATTGACGAAATTGATAACGTCCTCAGCTTAAATTTTAAGACCGATGACTTTTTTGCGTTTATCCGCGCCTGCAATGAATACGAACGTCTGACTTTTGCCTTGCTAGGGGTGGCGAGTCCCTCTGATTTGATGAAAGACAAAAATCGGACTCCTTTTAATATTGGTCGGGCGATTGAATTATATGGTTTTCAATTACACGAAGCGCAGCTTTTAGCAGGCGGATTAGCCGGGAAAATTAGCAATCCTCAAGAAGTGCTAAAAGCGGTATTAGATTGGACGGGAGGACAGCCGTTTCTTACCCAAAAACTTTGCAAATTAGTCCTTCAAAAAGCAGAGAAAAACTTATTACCTATTAACGAAATCCCAGAATGGGTTGAGAAATTAGTGCGATCGCGGATCATCGAGAGCTGGGAAGCAATGGATGAACCACCACATCTAAAGACGATACGCGATCGCATTCTCCGAATTGGACAGCGAAGTCGGGCGCTACTGGATCTCTATCAGTTAATTTTGCAACGAGATGAATTAGCATTTGATGAAAGTCCAGAACAAATTGATTTACTACTATCAGGAGCAATTGTCAAGCAGCAAGGGAAATTAAAGGTTTGCAACCGTATTTATGCTTCTGTATTTAACGAAAGATGGGTGAACAAGGCGTTAGGGGATATGCACGCCGACTTCATGCAAGTTGTTGCTACCCAAGAACAAAAACTTCTATCGATGCTTAGCGTGATGGAAGGTAAAACATTTGATGATATTCTTTCAGAAATACTAGGTTCTATTACTTTAAAAATAGGCGAATTACTGAGTGTAGATCGCACGACAATTTTCTTTATAGATGAAGAAAAAAGTGAACTTTGGTCAATTATCGCTAGGCATGAAGACGGAAATCATCCCGAACTTCAAATTTTGTCAAATAAAGAAACTAAAGGACGATTAACATATTTTAAAAAATTTGTCAGCACTCCCTTTAGTTTTTGCGACGATCCCGCTGAGTTGGAAGCGGACGAATCAGATACAAATAAGGGATATCGCACCTACAACGAGTTAATTTTACCAATATTAAATGAGCAGGGAGATTTAGTTGCTGTTGTTCAATTACTAAATAAATTAAAGCAGCCGAATAATCCACAAGCTCGCTTAACAGAAAGAATTGATAAATACGGTTTCACAGAAGCCGATCAAAAACAGTTTGCTGACTATGCTCCGGCAATTCGACGAATTCTAGAAAGATGCCAGTATTGTTACAAATTAACCCAAAGACTACAAGCCTCAGAGGCACTTACAGAAGCAACGCGATCGCTCTCTCAAAGCAGCCTTGATTCTGAAGAAGTCTTGGGTCGCGTCATGGATGCGGCAAAAAAACTGATGAATGCCGACCGCAGCACGCTTTGGCTAATCGATCGAGAGGCAAATGAACTATGGACAAAAATTCCTTTTGAGGACGGTTCTGTTCAAGAATTGCGAGTCAAAGTAGGGCAAGGTTTTGCTGGCAAAGTTGCCGAATCGGGAGAAACTTTAAATCTTCCCTTCGATCTGTACGATCGCCCTGATTCGGGGACAGCCAAGACAACGGATCAAAAGACGGGTTATCGCACTTGTAGTTTGCTCTGTATGCCCGTTTTTAGTCCTGATGGTGAATTACTGGGTGTTACCCAATTAGTGAATAAAAAGAAACCGGGTGTTTTTCCAGAATATAACCCAGATAGTTGGCCCGAAGCTCCCGAATGCTTCAAGGCTAGTTTTGATGGAAATAGTGAAAAATATATGCAGATTTTTAACTCTCAAGCGGGGGTTGCTCTGCAAAATGCCCAGAAATTTGCCAGCGTTAAACAAGAGGCAGAATCTCAGCAAAAAAATGTCGTTAGTCAAACTCTGGCGATGCTCAATAGTGTCATGGATAACCAGGGTTTTGATGATATTTTGGATAGCACCTTGCGTTCGATTACTCTCAAAACGGGTAAATCTTTGAGTGCCGATCGCACAAGTATCTTTTTATTAGATGAAGATAAACATGAATTCTGGTCAATTATTGCCGAAGCAGATGAAGATGGTTCTTTAGAAATTCGGATACCTGCCAATAAAGGAATTGTAGGCGAGGTAGCAGCCCGTAAAGAAGTTATTAATATTCCCTTTGATTTCTATGACGATCCTCGTTCTGGTGCAGCAAAAGAGCAAGACAAAAAAAATGGCTACCGTACTTATACAATGTTGGCGTTGCCACTCTTAAATGAACGCGGCAATTTAGTCGCGGTTATTCAGTTACTCAACAAATTAAAGCGGTTTGGAAACCGGACTGCATCCTTAGCCGAAAGAATCGATCAACAGGGTTTTACAAAAGCAGATGAAGAACGATTTGCGGAGAATGCCCCGATGATTCAAATGATTTTAGAAAGCTTCCGCTCTTATCATAAAACGGCTAGGGGGCAACGAGTGGCAGCCGCACTAATGGCAGCAGCTCGTTCAGTGAATCAAAGCAGTTTGGATCTTGAAGAAATTCTCAAGCGGGTGATGGAAGCAGCCAAGAAACTGATGAACGCCGACCGCAGTACTTTGTGGATTTTAGATCAAAAGGCTGGTGAATTGTGGACGCAGATTCCCTTTGACAATGGTTCGGTAAAGGAATTGCGGGTGAAAGTAGGACAAGGTTATGCTGGCAAAGTTGCCGAATCAGGAGAGCCTTTGAATATTCCTTTTGATTTATATTCTCGCCCAGATTCGGAGACAGCAAAAAAAACCGATCTTAAGACGGGTTATCGCACTTGTAGCTTACTATGTATGCCAGTTTTTAGCCCCGATGGTGATTTGATTGGGGTGACTCAATTAGTGAATAAAAGGAAGCAAGGAGACTTTACAGAATATGAAACACTTGAGCAATTAGCGTTTTTACAAGAGGAAGCTCCGGAATCTTTCAGGGCTAGTTTTGATGACAGCGACCAAAAATATATGCAAATTTTTAATAATCAAGCTGGCGTCATCCTCCAGAATGCAGAACTTTTAGCCGCAGTTAAAAAACAAGAGCGATCGCTTCGAGAAAACTTGAGTGAATCGTAGATTAAAGCGTTGGTTCAGAATTTTGTAAAAACCATACTTCACCTCTTCTCACTAACGTGAAGGGTTAGAATTTTAAATTATCTAAATTCCCGCCCCGTCAAGGAACTCTGAAATGAGCCGATTAGAAGCATTTGATATAACAGCTTTCTGAAGGCTAGAGTGCATGGCAACGGGTACATTTCTGTGAGTTTTTAACGCTTCAATTTCTTCCTCTAAAAATTGAATCCGGTCAAACAAAGCCCGTATCACTTCTGCTTCTGGATCTTGTAGGCTTTCATTATTGAGGGAACTATTCAAATTATCTTTGCAGCGGACAACCCGACCCGGAATCCCGACTACCGTGCAATGAGAGGGAATATCCCGCAAAACAACGGAACCGGCACCGATGCGGGCACTATTCCCAATTTGGATATTCCCTAACACCTTTGCTCCTGCTCCCACTACGACATTTTCCCCTAATGTTGGGTGGCGTTTGCCTATTTCTTTGCCAGTACCACCGAGCGTTACGCCTTGGTAAATCAGGGCATTGTCTCCCACAATTGCAGTTTCTCCAATCACAACGCCAATGCCGTGATCGATGAAAACGCCTTTGCCAATTTTGGCTCCTGGGTGAATTTCAACTCCGGTGAAGAAGCGAGCTAAGTGGGAAATCAAGCGAGGAATGAAGGGAAACCCAAGGCAATAAAGCCAGTGCGCCACCCGATGAAAGAAAAGTGCCTGTAAGCCTGGATAGCAGAACAGCACTTCCAGCCAATTGCGTGCCGCTGGGTCGCGCTCGAAAATTATTTGGAAATCAGCGATCGCAGTCTTCAGCAAGGGTCGCTTATACCTTCAAGTGTGAGATCGACAGCAGGCGCGATTGAATCACCTGTAATCCGGTAGGAATACCGTAATTCTTGCCCTAACTAGGAGTATGCCATAGCCTACCTGCAAAAACAACCCGTTAAACCCTATAAATCCTATCGGTAAACCGTAGTATACCGGCAAACTATGTTGACTTTAGATAATCCCAGGCGAGTTCCCCATCGACCTAGCCTCATACCTCGGATAGAAGTGTTCTTCGTTTTATGGTATTTAATGTACAGTAACTTGAGCGATAAACCGTAGATTAAAGACCTTCATTTAACCTAATTCGGTTTTTATCAAGGGAACCAGCACTTAAGGAAAATTGGGAAAGAGTCGCTATGAGTATTTTGATTCAAGACGTATCGAAACGATTTGGCTCCTTTCAGGCGGTTTCAGAGGTAAATTTAGGCATTAAAAGCGGCTCTTTAGTGGCGCTTTTGGGGCCTTCTGGATCGGGGAAATCCACTTTATTGCGGCTGATTGCAGGTTTAGAGGCTCCAGACAGTGGCAGAATCACAATTGCCGATCGGGACGTGACTCAGCAAAGCGTGCGATCGCGCGGCATCGGCTTTGTGTTTCAGCACTATGCGCTGTTTAAGCACATGACTGTCCGCCAAAACATTGCCTTTAGCCTAGAGTTACGCAAAGTGCCCAAAGTCAGGCTTCGACACCGGGTAGAGGAACTTTTAGACTTAGTGCAGCTCAATGGCTTTGGCGATCGCTACCCCTCTCAGCTTTCTGGGGGACAGCGGCAACGAGTGGCTTTGGCGAGAACCTTGGCTGTCGATCCTGAAGTCTTGCTGTTGGATGAGCCGTTTGGAGCGTTGGATGCGAAAGTACGGAAAGAACTGCGAGCTTCGTTGCGACAGTTACACGAACGGGTAAATGTCACTACTGTGTTTGTTACCCACGACCAAGAAGAAGCAATGGAACTTGCCGATCAAATTGTGGTGTTTAACAAAGGTCGGGTGGAACAGGTCGGAACAGCCGCAGAGATTTATGACCAACCAGCAACCCCGTTTGTGATGAGTTTCGTTGGCCCGGTGAATGTTCTACCGAGTAATGCTGGCATTTTTCGCTCATCAAACTTGGAGCCACCAACTTCTGATGTGTTTTTGCGTCCCCACGATGTCGCGATCCAAACTCTGCCTGAAGAAAATGCTGCCCCAGCCAAGATCAACCGCATTGTGCATCTAGGTTGGGAAGTTCAAGTTGAGTTGCGTTTTAAGGATGGTCAGGAAGTGACAGCCTATCTAACGCGCGATCGCCTGAACCAGTTGCAGCTGAAACCACAGCAGCGAGTTTATGTCAAACCCCAACACGCCAAGACCTTCCCCGCATACTCATTAACTTGAGCAATTAGGTAGTAACAACGTTACTGCTGGGTGCTGCAATTACTCAGGCACCATAGAACTCATGGGGTTGAGAGGCGTCGTAAAGACGAAATAAATCACTCCAGCTCCCAGCAGTGTAACGGCGAGGCTGAAAACTATCACCCAACGGTCTGTTGGTTCGTAAGTGTCCTCATCGATGGCGTCGCGGATAGCGAAGTAATGCCAAGAAGACAGTAACACCGTCACTAGACCCACCAAAGAGAACAGTAAACCTAACTTCCAGCCATTGCCTGGACGGTGTACCTGGGGCGGAAAGAAGTTGCGAAGACGGACGATGACGACGCCAAAACCCATCAAAGCGATCGCTGTCCGCATCCAAGCCAGATAGGTGCGCTCGTTCGCCAAGTGATCTCGCACCCGTGAGGAGTTCTGCCGCCCTTTACTCTGTGTATTGCTCATCTCTGACCCTCCATACAAGCACGGTAGAGTTAGCGACGCAGCAAATACTGCAACCCGATGACCAATAGCAACAAGCCGTAGAGCTTCTTCATTGTGTCGCCACTGGTGAATAAGAACATAAACGGCTGATTCACCAACAATGCTCCCAGGAGATTGCCCACCACCAGACCAATCGCAATAATCAAAGCATATTGAATACTCAGGTTGTTGTTGCGATAGTAGACGATCGCCCCTAGGATGCCAATCGGCAATATCTGAGCCGCAATCGATGTACCCGTGGCAATCTTTTGATCCAATCCCAATAACCAGACCATCGCTGGAACCATAATTGACCCACCGCCGATGCCAAATAGACCCCCAGCGAGTCCGGCAATCAACCCAATTAACAGGAGCAGAAGCAGTAGCGTAGACATAATACTTATCGGTGCTGCTGAAAAGGTAATGCTATTTATAGACTAAAAGAATTGACCTGTCTCACCCTTGTCTAAGATGAAGTGCCCAAAGTGTAACGCAACTGAGATATCTAAGAACGGTCACCGTAAAGGTAGGCAGTGCTACAAATGCAAGCACTGTGGTCGCCAGTTCCTCGACCATTACCGGCCTTGGCAGTATTCCAACGATGTCAAGCAACTGTGTCTGAAAATGTACCTCAATGGCATGGGGCTACGAGGAATTGAGCGAGTAACAGAGATTCACCACACAACCATCCTGCATTGGGTTCGAGAAGCCGGATTGTCACTACCGGAAGCCCCAGAGCCGGAGGAGATTCCCGAAGTCACCGCTCTTGACGAACTACAAACCTTTGTGGGCAACAAGCAAAACAAGCTATGGATTTGGACTGCTGTTAATCACAAGCAGACAGGTATCTTGGCTTGGAGAATCGGAGATCGCAGTGCAGAGACCTTCAAGCCTTTATGGTGGATTGTCAAAGGTTGGCAATCCTTCTTTTATGTCACCGATGGTTGGTCGGTGTACCCGATGTTTATTCAGGATGGAGACCATATCGTTAGCAAGATATATATGACCAGGGTCGAAGGCGAAAACACAAGGCTGCGCCATTATTTAGCTCGACTACATCGCAAAACCTTGTGCTACTCCAAGTCGGTTGAGATGTTGAAGTGTTCGCTGCGGTTACTGCTGCACTATTTGAAGTATCGAACGGTTCCTCTGCCTGCCTAAAACATTACCTTTTCAGCAACGCCTACTTATCTTTTTCTCTTTCGCTCCAGTTAAATTTCGTAGTGCCAGAACGGCTGTTGCTCTTGCAGAACAATGAAGCGGTGAGGCAGGCGCTGAATGATTCCCCGCTTCTCAAATTCATTGAGCAGTCGCGTCACCGTGACTCTGGTGGCACCAATGAGTTCGGCAATTTCCTGATGCGTCAAACGCAAATCAATCTGTTTTCCTTGCTCGATTTCACGACCAAACCTTTTTGCCAGCCAAGTCAACAGTCGCAGGAGCGAAGCGTCCACCGATTTGCAATGCAGAATCTCTATGAATTCTTGAAATTGCTGAATATGCAGAATCATCGACTCGGTGGCTTCTTGACACTTGCTCACCGGCAGAATTTTTGCCTCTACCAGGGTTAGGCATTCAATTTGATACGGGTCAGCCTTGGATAGAACTCTGCCAACAATATCTCCTGGCCCCCATAAACCGAGCGTAATGGTTGTGCCGTCTTCGAGCCAGGTCAAGGTGCGAACGACCCCAGTCTCGATTCTCCATAGATAATTCTGCTCTAAGGGTAATAGAGAGCGGCGTGAAAATGTCCGTCGCTTCAGGTGAGCAGCACTAAGTAATAAAAACGGGGAAGCAGTCATGGATAGTCATCCAATTTTAAAACAGCTACGAAAATCCAGAGCGATCGCAATTACGCTTGCCGAACGCTGGTTGCGGGGAGGCGTTGAAGAGGTTTCACCCAAATATACTATATTCCGCTAGGAAAACTGTAGATTAAAGAAATAAAATTGTCGCATTCCCGAAACTGGGCGGCAATCGATAGCACGGTATGAGAACAAGAATTGCTTGACTGGCTGGAATTGCCCGATCATTTGGGTGCAATTGTATTGATTCTCTCTGTGCAGTCAAAAGCTGTGTAGTCAAAAGATGATGACGCGATCGCTCTAATGTACGATGCGGCTACAGGGGGCGGTTACGAGATAATCGGCTCATAGTAGAAAGCAAGGCTGTTGAAGGAAAGCGTTTAGATGTCCGAGCCATTACTCATCGTCGATGTGCAATCTGGTTTTATCAACGACTTCACGCATCATATTCCGGAGCGTGTTGTCCGCCTTCTCCAGCGTCACGAGTACGCGCCAGTTCTGTTTACACGCTTTATCAATGTGTCCGACGGCCCGTACTATCGCTTTTTGAACTGGCACGGCTGCGACAGCGACGCAGAAACAAACCTTGTCTCGGAACTCGAACCCTTTGCCAAACCAGAACTTGTGTTCTCAAAGTCGGGACTGTGCGGAATGCCAGACAAACTGGTGAACTACCTGCGCGAAAATTCGATTGAGCGGATTTCTGTCGTCGGTATCGATACCGATATGTGCGTATTGAAGATTGCAATGGATCTGTTCGATATCGGCATTGAACCACTTGTACTGACTGATTGCTGTGCCAGTACAGCAGGTTTGCAAGCGCATTTGGCGGGACTAGCGGTACTCAGCCGCAATATTGGTGCCCAACGGTTGCACGATGCGGGTCTTGGAGGAGGGATGCTAGCTGCGCCGTAGAAGCAGCAGATGATAAACGGTTCGGTTAGTAAAAAGATGCCAGAATTTTCCCTCTGTAGAGACCTGCCGTGTACACACAAGTAACTTATTTTGCTCAAAGCCTTCTCAGCCCTAACAAGAACAGCCGGGAGCCATATTCAAAGCCCCTCTGGGTGTCGGAGATGGGTTTGGGGAGAGGTCTGCCGACTTGTGTGTACACGATAGCTGTAGAGACGGGAAGCAGCACCACTTCCCATCTCTAAAATCTATGGAATTCAACGAATCATCAGAAAATGTGGGTGGAAACCCCGTTGTTTTACGACGGCTTTACAATGCTTTGCGGCACTCTCACAAAATAAATACTAGAATGTGAGAATGACACAAAAAGCTTTCAAGTACCGCTTCTATCCAACACAGTCGCAAGAAACCTTGCTTCGGAGAACGTTGGGCTGTACTCGATTGGTCTATAACCGCGCTCTCGCCGCAAGGACTGAGGCATGGTACGAACGGCAAGAGCGAGTGGGTTATACCCAAACTTCTAGTCTGCTGACTGAATGGAAAAAACAAGACGAACTTGATTTTCTTAACGAGGTCAGTTGTGTGCCGTTGCAGCAAGGCTTGAGACATCTGCAAACTGCTTTCACTAACTTCTTTGCAGGACGGGCGCAATACCCCAACTTTAAGAAGAAGCGTAATGGCGGTAGTGCAGAATTCACCAAGTCTGCTTTCAAATGGCGGGATGGTAAGTTGTTCTTGGCTAAAAGTCTTGAACCCTTGAACATCCGCTGGAGTCGAACCATTCCCGAAGGAGCAGAACCTTCCACCGTCACGGTAAAGCTCTCGCCTTCTGGACGTTGGATGGTTTCGTTGTTGGTAGATATAGAGATTAAACCATTGCCTGAGTCTCCTAACGTCGTTGGGATTGACTTGGGTATCACGAGCTTGATTGCTCTGAGTACGGGCGAAAAGATTGCAAACCCCAAAGGTTTTAAAGCTAAACGAGCCAAGCTGAAGAAAGCTCAGAAATCGTTGAGTCGTAAACAAAAGGGGTCTAACAATCGCTACAAAGCTTGCCTCAAAGTTGCTAAAGTCCATGCGGAAATTAGTGACGCTAGACTTGATTTTCTTCACAAGTTGACGATTCGGTTGGTGAGAGAGAACCAAACCATCGCCGTAGAAGACTTGGCTGTGAAGAATATGGTAAAGAATCGAAAACTCGCCCTCTCTATCAGTGATGCAAGTTGGGGCGAATTGGTCAGACAACTTGAGTACAAGTGTGATTGGTATAGTCGCACCTTGGTTAAGATTGACCGTTGGTTTCCGAGTTCTAAGCGGTGTGGCAATTGTGGACACATCGTTGAAAAGTTGCCGTTGAATATCCGGGAATGGGACTGTCCTAAGTGCAGCTCTCACCATGACCGGGATATCAATGCGGCACACAACATACTCGCCGCAGGGCTTGCGGTGAAAGTCTGTGGAGCGAACGTAAGACCGGATAGGCATAAGCCTGATGGCAGTTGCTATGAAGCAGAAAGATCCAAGAAGTGATTTTTGGAATCCCCACGCCTTCAGGCTGGGCAGGATGTCAACTTATTTGTTTTTCTGGAGAGTTTTCGCTTGCTCCAGCGTGATTTCTTTCAGTGACTGATAGGAACTAGCATTTGATGCCCCTTCAATCGCTTTCACAGCTAGATCCTGAACCTGCTTGAGCGCAGAATCGAGTTGTTTCGAGAGGTTGAGAATCCGCGAGTCCTGATTGCGAATCGTTTCCTCTAAAGACTGAATTCGCTGTTCGTGCAAACGCTTTTGCATTTCCACATCTTTAGCATATAAATCTGACTTAATTTTAGTTTGGTAATGGGCAATGCCTTTACCTTCTTCCTTGGCTTTTTTGATAGCCGCTTCCAGTTCCTTGGGAAATACTTCTACCTTAGCTTTCGCCTCATCATATTGTTTTTCTCGTTCAGCGATCGCTTTCTCCCGCTCATCCCATCGTTTCTCTTCTTCTTGCTGGAATTCTTCCAGTTGCTTATACAAACCTTTCTTGGTTTGCTCGTACTCGTCTTGGTTAATTTTGCGCTGGAGTTCTAGATCGTACTCATACTCTTGCACATCCCGCTGGCGCGTTTTAGCTTGCGTCTCATTGCGCTCCTTAATGGAGCGTTTACGCTCTTCTTGCTCTTTGAACCAAGCGCCTTTTTGCTCTAGTGTTTCTTGTTCTAAATTTTCCCGTCTCTGGCTAAGTTCCTCTTCAAAAGTTTTGGAACTTTCTTCATACTGTTGAATGAGCGTATCCAACATTCCTTCTGCGATTTCTAAATTATGTAGTTCTTCTAATTGTTTAACCTCTGTGGCGACTGAACCCCTGAGTTCTTGTAGCTTAGAAGCTTCTAACGTCAGTTTCTCTGACAACTCGCTGACAGCACTCCCGAATCCTAATTGCAGCTTTGCCAGACTTTCAATTACCCGCTCCATTTTTTGTTGATCCGCAGCAGCCTGATTCATTGTTATCCTCGATTCCAATGGTTGTTTGTCTTTAATCGCTGGTGGTTTACTTTGATTCAGTTGCTTCAGTTGCGAGTCTAAGGCTGCTTTCTCTTTACTTAATTCCTCATACGCCGCTAAGATTTCAGCCTTGGTGTTTTTGTCGTTGGGTTTTCTTGCCATTGATAATCTCCTATTTTTGAGAACCGCTATTTACTCGGGAGCTAGCTAGAAGCGAATTTCTAATTTCTCTTTTCGGTATTTGTCAATTTAGCGGAGGAATTGTCAAAGGCTCTCATGGCAATATCTTGTGCTTGCTTCAAGGCAGCTTGAAGTTGAGCAGTCATTTCTGTTATTTGTTCAGATTGTTTTTGAATTGTCTGCTCTAAGGATTGAATTTTAAATTCATTCGCCTGTTTAGTCGCTTCCCACTCTTTTTCATACAAATCAGCTTGCACTTTAGCATCTTGGTGAACGTCTTTAATTGCCTCTTCTCTAGCTTTTTTAACAGCGTCCTCCAATTCTTTAGGAAATCCTTCTATTTTCTTTTGATGCTCCGTAAATTCTGGTTGACGCTTTGTCAGATTGTTTTCTCGCTCTGACCACTGTTTTTCTTTCTCTTTTTCAGATTGTTGCAATTCCCGTTCCAGGTTTCGCTTAATTTCTTCGTACTCATCTGTCTCTATTTTCCGAGTACGTTCTAAATCGTATTGATACTCTTCAACTTCCCGTTGACGTTCGGCAGTTAATAGAGCATTTTGTTCTTGGAGTGTTATTTCAAATTCTTCCTGCTCTTTTTGCCAAGATTTGCGGATGGTAGACTGTTGTTTTTCCAGTGCTTCCCGTTCGCTGGCTGTTTTTTGTTCAAGGGATTTTAGGTTTTCTTGATGTTCTTGCGTTAAGATGTGCAGCGCATCTGCTACTACTCTGATTTGCTGAAGTTCTTGCAAATGCTGCGTTTCAATGTCTAGCGCCCGTTTTAATTCGTCTAACTTTGAAGTTTCACCCGTTAATTTTGAGGACAATCCAGAGACAATACTGCCAAACTCTAATTGCAGATCGGCTAAACCTTTGACAATACTATCGATGGTATAAGTGGAAGCCACTTGAAGAACTTCTTTGTTCTTTTCTTTTTCTGCTTCTTGTTCTTTAGTTGCGATTTTTGACTCGATTTTTTTCTTGTCTGCAATCAGTTGTTTGAAGGCTTCTAGAATCTGTTCTTTGCTGTCTTTGGATGCCACTTTATTCATGCTTTTTCTCCATAAAAAAGTTGCTCGGTTGCAGGTAAATTTCCTACAGCAGAGTGTTGCAATCTAACCCAATATTTTTTGGTTAAGGCTCGATCCCCCCTAACTCCTCCTTAAACAGGGAAAATCAGGCAAAAACGCGCTTTTTTAAGCTTCCCAATTCATTGGGGGATCTTCATATGAAATTGCACTAACCAAAAAGTGGTGCAATCTAACCGGGAACACAGCCCTTTATAGAACATATGTTCTAGTGCAATATACTCAAGGAATTATGGCATTGTCAAGGGAAAATACGCCAAGAAATAGGTGTATAAAAAAATACTGCTTGTAAACAACCTGAGCAGGTAGTAGCCCCTACGAACCTTTTAGTAGGCACGGCAATGCCGTTCCCCTGCGCTAGGGAACGAGAAAGGGAGGTGGGGATGAGGCTAGTAAGTCGCTTGGGTAAGGGTTTGGTGAATTTGGTCTAACACTTCTGCCATCGATAGGGCGGGCACGCGCAGAATTTTGGTAGCGATCGCGCTGAGGATTTCCGGCAACTCTGAGGTAGGTTCATCGACCCCATCCCCTTGATGCTCCAGCACCAAAATCGGCGGCAGAAAAGGCATCTGTCTCAAGGAAGTCAGCGCCTCCATCAAGGCTGGATTTAGCTCCATGTCTGCCAGATCGATCAGCAATAAATCAACGTTTTGGTGTTGAAGTTGCCGCAACACTTCAGTCCAAGAGCGCGAAAGTATACTTCTAAACCCGGCTTTTTGTAGGTAGTGAATTAGAGGAGATGCCTTCGAGCCGCCCCCCTGGGGTTTCGCGAACAATCGAGGGTCGAAGGCTTCGCTTGTCGGGTAGCGATTGACGCTTGCAGATAAATCCATTAGCGATCGCGCATCGACGACTAAAATGCTGGGCTTACAGCTCATCCCGACGGCTATCTGAATCACCTGCAACAAGGCTGCGGTATGGTCGTTCCCCTCTCCTGCCAAACAGGGAAAGACACAAAGACTGCTCACTTGATTTGCAGCCTCAGTGGTTGGGCGATCTAGCGTTACTAATGGTAAGGAAGCAAGGCTCGTCCGTGAGGCAAGCTGTTTGAGATAGGCAAGCGGATCTTCTAGACCCCCACCATCGAGGATGACGACATCCGGCTGCCAAACGCGAGCCAAAAGTTCTGCCTGTTCTAGATCGTCGGCTTCTAGAACCCGGTGATTTGGCGAGAGTCCCAATGCCGTGGGCGAAAATTCTATCGCGGCTTGCTCAAGAGAAGTGAGATGTAAAATCGTCAGGCTAACGTTGGTGCATTGCTTTGGCTTGGTTAAACAAGTCAGGCTGTGGCGTAAAGTTTCCGCCTGGACTGGCAGTGTTAAAAAGCCATCTGCTCGGTTGGAGGCGGCTTGCTCTTTTTCGGCGTTAGCGGCTGTCACGATGACTGGAATGTGGCAGGTTTGGTCGTCTGATTTGAGCAGAGTCAGCACGTCCCAGCCGGAAAGCAGGGGCAAGCACGGGTTGAGCAGTATGGCTTGTGGCTGAAATCGCCGTGCTTTTTCGAGGGCTTCTGTCCCGGAACGAGCGATCGCGGCTCGATAGCCTAAACTGCTGAGTTGCTGGGTTAAATGGTCGATGTAGTGGGGTGCAGCTTCGACAATCAAAATCAACCGATTGCGGTTCAAGGATGAACGATGAGGAGCGAAGGATGCATCCCGATTTTTTTGAGCCTTCATCCTGCTTCCTTCCTCCTTGCGCGTCGGCGGAATCGGAGGAAGTAGCAGGGTAAACTGGCTTCCTTCACCGGGTTTGGAGAGAAAGGAAACATCCCCACCGTGCAGACGAGCCAAACCTTGGGTTAAAACCAGTCCCAACCCCGTCCCGTCAAAGCGGCGGGTCATGGGGTCTTCTAGTTGTTGGAATTTCTGAAAGATTAGATGTTGTTTTGCCTCTGGGATGCCAATGCCGGTGTCCCAAACAGTAAAAGCAATCCAGCCTTCCCACCGACTAACTTTCAGTCCAGTCTCGCCGCCCGCTTCGGTAAATTTGAGGGCGTTGGAAAGCAGGTGTGTGAGCATCTGCCGCAGACGCAAATCGTCCGCCACAATCGTTTCTAATCCAGGTTCGATACTGAGCGTAAAACCCAGTTCCTCTTGGGCGTTGCTAGCGGGTTCTTGCCCCGTCGCCGGTTGGTCTTTTAAGGTTTGGAGTTGTCTCGCTTGAGATAAAGCGCGATCGCACACTGTCAAAATATTGACGGGTTCCGGCGATAGTTCCATCTGACCCGTCTCCATCCGGGTCAAATCTAAAATATCGTTGACCACCGTCATCAACTGACGCCCACTCTGATGAATCAGCTTTGCATAGCGTTCCTGACGCTCGTTGAGCTGTCCCAATACCCGATCCTTTAGCAAGCTGGATAAACCCAGCACGGAAGTTAGGGGAGTCTTCAATTCGTGGCTGATACAGGCTAAAAACTCATCCTTCATCCGGTTGAGCTGCACTAAATCCGCATTTTTAGCCGTTAGTTCCTTGGCAACCTGCTGCTGTTCGGTGATATCCGTCGCCATCACTAGCCATAAGTCAGTGCTGAGTGCTGAAGATTGCTGGTCAGGACTCAGTGAAGAGGAAGAAGCGGGAATATACGAATTTCCTCGGAACTCCTGTTCTGGGGTTTCGCCAAAGGTTCCGAGAAGTTCTAACTCAGCCCCGTTCTGCCACAGGGGAATTTTGACAAACTGCCAAATGCGCTCGTTGCCCTTTTTCCAGGTTCTAGAGGACTGGGTTGCTGAGGAATTATCGAGAGGGTTATTTAGAGTCAGGGTGGCTTCTGTGGCTGACATCACGCTGGCAGAATCACCGCTGACAGAGGCTTCATCTGCACCCAAATCGGATCGGTTGCTTGGCTTTGAAGGCTCCCATCGCCGAGCCGACTGAATTTCCTGGGCGCTAGACTGGGCGCTAGAACTTCCGGCGAATATCTCGCTCCACGCTGAGGGCAAGGAATCTAATCTGGCAGGTGCCTCTTGCTGTACTACGGGTGGGTGAAAGCTTTCCCCAATCTGCTGACGCCAAGTTAGGTTCTGAGCGATCGCGTGTCCAGAACTTGTTTGCAATCTTAAAGGCAATGGCAGTTGTTCTAGCAGTTGCACTAAGGTTCGGTGTCCGCCGTGCGATTGCCCCGTTTGTGTCCCTGTCGGCTTCACCGCAGCGGGGAGTTGCGCGGTGTTTGTTGCGACTGACCGAGGGAAAGACGGTTTGCGTAGATGTCCGGATGCTTGGAGGGCGGCTTCTCGGAGCGGAGTTGCTTCCTGCAAGGCGATCGCATCTTCTTGGAGTTCTCCACAGGTATACGCTTGGGAAGCCCGCTTCTGACTACTACCGATGGCCCATTCCTCGCTGCCTTCGGCGGTTGCCATGAATTTTAAGATACGCTGGCTATCTAACAAACCCAAGAATTGATGAGTGGGATCGACTACAGCCCAGTGTTGCGGTATTTGGGAATTGCAAGAGCGTAAATACCCCCGAAATTCTTTCAAAGAAAGCTGGCTCGGCAAGGTTGTCAACCGTTCAATCAGAGGGAAATCCAGGTGACACAGGGGTTGCTGTAAATCCAGCGTCAAAGGAGCAACTAAATAATTTTCTTGGTTGAACGAATTTGTTAATCGAAGATGAGGCATTATTGCCCGCAGATTGATGACTCCCAGTGGATGTTGCTGTTCGCTGACTACAACCAGGCGATCGCAACGACCAGAGCTAAAAATCTCTAGCACCCTTACCAATGCCACTGTTTGTTCGCAAACGGGAACTGGCTCAATAAATTCCTTTAAACTGGGAGTGGATATGGACATGACCAACCTGGCTAGGGGAAAGTGCAACAAGAACGCACGCAGTACGTCGCCGCTCGAATTCATCGCTGAGGCTCAGTAGGTGCGGAGAGCGCTTGGGTTTTTCCCTGCCTACAGCCTATCGGTATTTAAAAAGGAGTTGACAAAATTTGGATTTCGTACGGCTAGTTTTTAAAAAGCAAAAACAAGGTACTGCTCAATTATGCCTCGGTCGAGGGGGCTTCTTGAGGCTACTAATTACAATTAATAACAATTGGATTAATGATTAAATTAATATTAAATAGTTAATGAAGAATGCCGGTGAGAGATCCTCCTCCTGAGCGCTGTCTCCAGACAAACACTAATTTAATTTTTACTTTACATTACTTAAAGTTTTGCATCAGCCGCTGTCTATTTGTACTTTTGTGCGCTCTGAGTCGTTGGCACAGTCCTTACGCGATTCATTGTGCAGCGAATCCCCGAAAGAAGCGATCGCCGTAGAACATCGCTATACTCTGAACCAGATATCATCCTTACCTGAGTTGTTTGACTGGGTTGAGCAGCACAAGCAGCAAATTGATTGTTTGGTTTTACAAGAAGACTCGTCGCTGCGTCCCCTCGTCAATCACTTGTATGAACAAGGCATACTGCTGCCAGTTGTGATTTTCTCCGGGGTAACGGATGAAGCCAGTCAGGGAGCAACCACCCTAGAGGGGCAAAATCCCACCCGTAGTGCCCCGAATTCTACCCAAGCCTTGGAGACTTATATCTACCACCCAGGGGAAGTTTATGTAGCTGCAACCGAAGCGGACAAGATTGTACGGTTGATTGAACGTGCGATCGCTCAGTTTCTGACCCTTGCTCCCACCTGTCTCCTGCCCGATTGCTCCATCACCGTTGATGCCATCACCGAGTTGCACACTCAAAATTTTCTCATGCTACAGCAGCGACGGCTGTCTGAAAAACTTAAGGAGCGATTAGGATACTTGGGTGTGTACTATAAGCGAAATCCGCAGTCTTTTTTCCGCTATCTATCCCGAACGGAAAAACAAGAGCTTTTACAGCAACTCCGCGCAGAATACCGCAAAATCGTTCTCAGTTACTTTTCCAAAGAGAGTACACTGAATCAAATAATCGACCAATTTGTGACAACGGCTTTTTTTGCCGACATCTCTGTTTCTCAAATTGTCGAAATTCATATGGAATTAATGGATGATTTTTCCAAAAAACTGAAAGTAGAGGGGCGGAGTGAAGAAGTCTTACTGGACTATCGCTTAACTTTGATTGATGTCATCGCTCACCTGTGCGAAATGTATCGCCGTTCCATCCCTAGAGAGTCATGAGCCTACGCTTTAAACAATTCATTTAAAGCAGACTCCGAAAAAAAAACCTAGACTTTAGACAATTCCGATTTCCCACTCCAACACTCTTACCCTAATCCCTACGCTATGAGTGCGCTAAAGAAAACTTATGTTCTCAAGCTCTACGTTGCTGGAAATACTAGCAATTCTGTACGAGCTTTGACAACACTCAAAAATATCCTTGAACACGAATTTCAAGGTGTCTACGCTCTCAAAGTGATCGATGTTCTCAAAAATCCGCAACTGGCAGAGGAAGATAAAATTTTAGCTACGCCGACCTTAGCGAAAGTATTACCACCTCCAGTCCGCAAAATTATCGGGGATCTTTCAGATCGGGAAAAGGTCTTGGTAGGGCTAGATATTCTCTACGAAGAACTCACTGAAGCCGAAGCGGATTTATAAACTTTAACTCGGACTGGAGGCTTTAGACTTTAAACTCTTGTATGTTTCCTAACCCGTTGCTGCAAATAGAGCCAATTTTTTGCGACTGAAGCGATGACTAAAACTAATCCGATTGAGCAACAAACCGAGTTGGCTCCACTGGGAGTACAAAAAATCCGGACGATGATTGAAGGCTTCGATGATATTAGTCATGGAGGCTTACCTCTAGGGAGAACCACCTTGTTCAGTGGTACTTCTGGAACTGGCAAGACATTATTTGCCGTTCAATTTCTTTACAATGGAATTGCTTATTTTGATGAGCCTGGGGTATTTGTAACTTTTGAAGAATCGCCTACTGATATCATCAAAAATGCCTCTAGTTTTGGATGGAATTTGCAACGATTAATTGATGAAGGGAAGTTGTTTATTCTGGACGCTTCCCCCGATCCAGAAGGGCAGGAAGTGGTCGGAAATTTTGACCTTTCTGCTCTAATTGAGCGCATACAGTACGCCATTCGTAAATATAAAGCTAAGCGAGTTTCTATCGATTCTGTTACCGCTGTTTTTCAGCAATATGATGCCGCTTCCGTGGTGCGGAGAGAGATTTTTCGCTTGGTAGCCCGCCTCAAGCAAATTGGCGTTACTACAGTGATGACAACGGAACGGCTAGAAGAATATGGCCCGGTAGCGCGGTTTGGGGTAGAAGAGTTTGTTTCCGATAACGTGGCAATTGTCCGCAACGTTTTAGAAGGAGAACGCCGTCGCCGCACGATTGAAATTCTCAAACTTCGTGGCACTACTCACATGAAGGGGGAATATCCTTTCACGATGACCAATAATGGCATCAATATTTTCCCACTCGGAGCGATGCGGCTCACTCAGCGTTCTTCCAATATCCGCGTTTCTTCGGGTGTCAAAACCCTTGACGAAATGTGTGGGGGTGGATATTTTAAAGATTCTATCATTCTAGCAACAGGTGCCACAGGTACCGGCAAAACGCTTTTAGTTAGCAAATTTTTGCAAGTTGCCTGCACAAACAACGAACGTGCAATTTTATTTGCTTACGAAGAATCTCGTGCCCAACTATCTCGTAACGCCTACTCTTGGGGCATAGATTTTGAGGAGATGGAACAAAAAGGATTGCTGCGAATCCTTTGCACCTATCCAGAGTCGGCTGGATTAGAAGACCACTTGCAGATGATTAAGTCAGAAATTGCTGAATTCAAGCCGTCTCGCATTGCCATTGATTCGCTTTCGGCATTAGCCCGAGGCATCAGCAATAACGCCTTCCGACAGTTTGTAATTGGTGTCACAGGTTATGCCAAGCAAGAGGAAATCACTGGCTTTTTTACCAATACTACAGATCACTTCATGGGTTCCCACTCGATTACGGATTCCCATATTTCCACGATTACAGACACGATTTTGATGCTGCAATATGTGGAAATTCGCGGTGAAATGTCCCGCGCTATCAATGTCTTTAAGATGCGGGGTTCATGGCATGAAAAAGGTATCCGCGAGTACACGATTAGTGACGCGGGAGCTGAAATTAAGGATTCGTTCCGCAATTACGAACGAATTATCAGTGGTTCTCCGACTCGGATTGCGGTTGACGAAAAGAGCGAACTCTCCCGAATTGTCAGAGGCATGAGGGAAAACGGCGACGATACCGAAATCTAACAGCTCTAGTAGGAGCATCTGGAATCTGTAAAGCTTCTATCTTTAGGCTTATATCCGAAGATATACGGGTACAAGCATTCGCTCTCCCCAAAGACGGAGTGCGGTCATTTTTCCTAATCTTAAAAATGGTGAAATCCCCTGAGAGCCTTGCTTTTACGCGAAAATCCTGGGATTGATTTTCTTGAAAATTCCCGGCTTCTTTACACAATCTTCATAATTTGGCGATCCTTTTGCTACTTTTTTAAAGTTTAGGTAAAGATAAGCTGGAATCCGTAGCAATATTTTTGAAGGAAAGATTAAATATAAAAAACGTCAATCCGCATATTTACGGAGTTACCCGATCTTTAAGGCTGGGAGACTGAAGAATATAAAGTAGTCTAGTCGTTTTCATCTGACCACAGCCCAGGGGAGGAGATTGAGTCAAATGCCGACCTTCGAGAAATCTCAACTTCAGTTAAACAATTTTCAACTGCTTGATGAGATATTTTTCCCCACAAACCATCAAACTGATGCCAGATTGAATCTTAAGCAAATCTGGGAGAAAGTTGCACTGCAATGGGAACAAACTGCTGCTTCTATAGAAACTCCTAGAGAAATTTGGGACAATATTCCGACAGGGAAACACTTCGATTCGATTCTGGATCTAGGATGTGGATATGGCAGGCATGCTGCCTATCTTTCAAAACAAAAAGAAATCACCTGCAATCAGTATTACGGAATAGATATTTCTGAAAATATGCTACGTCGGATGCTGACCTTTAATAAGGCATACAATTTATTCTCTTCACCGAATTTTGCTTTAATTTGTATGCAAATGGGTGAGTTGCCCTTTGAGGACAATTCAATAGAATTTATAATCTCAAGTAGTGTTTTTCTTCACCTAGAAAAGCAACAGCTCACTAAGAACCTGGCAGAAATTGCTCGTGTCATCAAGCCAGGGGGAGTTTTTATTTTCGAGGATTTATTTTACAACCGCTACTGTCCGGCAAATATCCGAGATAACGTTCTGAGAAAAGTGAGGAAATCTGGAGCCACTTTAGCCGATCTCAAGCAATACTCCTTGCGGGAAATCAACTGGCTACTGAAAAATTCCCAACTATCGCAAAAATGCCCTGAATATACGATAAAACCCCATAAATCTGTCATGCTAGCAGAACAACTAAGGGGAGTTGAGATTTCGGCTACGCCAGATATTGATCGGGAAATGAATCCTTCCAAATTTTTGAAAGGACTTTTGGCAAGTGGTTATTGCGTTTACTCGAAAGGCTAAAGGTAAAGATTAGAGGAGAGACGCGATCGCGTCTCTCCTTTTTAGGGCTTTCAACGAGCATGGAGGGATTCGAACCCCCGACCCTCAGAACCGGAATCTGATGCTCTATCCACTGAGCTACATGCCCTAATAACTTGAATAGTATAACATTTTTCGGGATTTAGCAATTCAGGCATTCCGGATGCTGTTACTTTCCGGTAAATTGGTCAGCGGCTGGGCGATGCCTCTCAAAGAAAATGATTCGCTTTGCACCTGATGCCAGAAGCCTTCATTTTGATTGCCCCTAGTCTATATCAGCCCTTTTTTTGCTGCTGAATCGGAATCTCAATAATAAACTCTACGCCCTGTAAGGGTAATGAAATACAACGAATCTGTCCCCGGTGACGCTCCACCACAATAGAGTAGCTGATAGACAATCCTAAGCCAGTGCCAGCCCCCACCGGCTTCGTCGTAAAGAAAGGGTCAAATATCTTCTTTTGTACTTCCTCTCTCATGCTAGGCCCATTATTCTTAATCCGGATTGCAACCCGATCCTTCTCTACAACAGAGGTACGAATCCAAATTGTAGGTGATTGTTGATGATTCATTGTTGATGACTCATTGCCATTGTCTGTGAACGATAAACCACAAACCTCTTCTAAGGCATCAATTGCATTACTGAGAATATTCATAAATACCTGATTCAACTGACCTGCATAACAGGTCACTTTAGGCAGGTGAGCAAATTCTTTAATCACCTCAATCCCCAATCGTTTTTGCTGAGGTTTGAGCCGATGCTGCAAAATTAACAAGGTGGATTCAATGCCTGAATGAATATCTACTGGCTTCATTTCTGCTTCATCCAATCGCGAGAAGTTTCTCAATGACAGCACAATAGATTGGATGCGTTCGGCTCCTACCTGCATAGAAGATAAGATTTTCGGGAAGTCTTCTTTCAAATATTCCAATTCAATTGTCTCCATCTCTCGCTGAATTTCTGGAACTGGATTGGGATAAAACTGCTCATACATCTGTATAAGATTGAGCAAGTCTCGCGCATATTCATTTGTAGGGGCAAGATTGCCGTAAATAAAATTGACTGGATTGTTAATTTCATGAGCTACTCCCGCCACCAGTTGCCCAATACTAGACATTTTTTCTGCCTGAATCAGCTGAGCTTGAGTGCGTTGTAATGCGCTTAAAGTGAGTTCTAGCTGTTGGGCTTTCTCGCGTTCTCGCGCTTCGGCTTGCCGCAATGCCTCCAGATTAGATAGCTGAAGATGGAGATTAATTCGAGCCAGAAGTTCATTTTTCGAGATTGGTTTAATTAGATAATCGTTAGCACCAGACTTAAATCCTTCTACTAGGTCTGATACTTGATTTTTAGCAGTTAACATCAAAATGGGAAGTTCGGTAAGCGAATACTGTTCGCGGATTTTCTTGCAAACTTCATAGCCGGTCATGCGCGGCATCATTACATCCAATAAAATGATGTCAGGTCTTAACCCCTGCGTGATCGCTGCCAATGCTTCTATGCCATTGAAGGCTTGGGTTAAAGAATAGTTCTGTTCCGATAGATAGTTGACCAGCACCTGCACGTTAACTGGCTCATCATCCACTATCAAAATCTTGATGTCGCCACTTTGGGCTGCAAATTGCTGTTTAGCCGGTTGCAAATTAGCCAGTTGCAAGTTGGCAAGTTTAGGTTTCAATTTTTCAACCTTCAATTCTTCAACCTTGACCTCTTTGGAGAGGGGTAGGGTAAACGTAAATCGTGAACCAACACCCATTTGAGATTCTACGCAAATTTCCCCATTGTGCAATTCCACGAGCTTTCTAGTAATCGCAAGACCAAGACCAGTCCCCCCATAAATTCTGGCTGTTGAGCCATCAGCTTGTTCAAAAGATTCAAAGATTTTGCCAAACTTTTCAGGGGGGATACCAATTCCCGTATCGGCAACAGTAATCGCTAGATAAGGTACATACGCAGCCTCAACAGAATCTTCCTTCTGTCCCTCCTCGACCACAGACGCCGACACTTCTACCACACCAGAGTCTGTAAATTTAATAGCATTGCCGACCAGGTTGTAGAGAATTTGTTGCACCCGATCTTCATCAGCATTAACAAACGGTGTATTTGGAGGAATTTTATTGATCAGCTGCAAAGATTTTTTACCAATTAGAGGCTGGTTGAGAGTTAGCACCACATTGGTAATTTCTCTCATTGCCACCGGCTTAAATTTAAGCCCTAAATTTCCATGTTTCAGTTTGGAAAAATCAAGGATGTCATTGATCAAATTGGATAATCGATGAGCGCTCGATACTACCATCGATAAATTAAAAACTGTCTTCTCAGGCAGGTGTCCCGTTACACCATCTATCAGAGATTCGGTGATGCCAATGATGCCATTAAGTGGAGTGCGGAGTTCGTGGGAGGTATTTGCCAGAAACTCATCTTTTAACTCCTCCATCCGTTTGCGTTCGGTGATGTCTTGGAAACCGCTCAGCATTGCTTGCTCGCCATTGAACGCAATCGGCTGAATGGATAAGTTGATCCAAAATGGCGTTCCATCAACCTTTTTTGCCTGAAATTCGTAGTTACGGACGTACCCATTTTTAGCCATTATCTTTAGCAACTCTTTTCGAGCCTCAGAATCGTAATGAAACTCTTGTGCATGACGACCTATCAAGTCCTGAGTGGGCAAACCCAACATTGAGCTACACGCCATGTTTGCATACAAAATCTTGCTATCAGAAAGACGGCTAATCAGTAGAGGAACGGGAGTGGTTTCGGCAATTAATCGAAATCGCTCTTCGCTTTCGCGTAAGCGATCTTCTGCTTGCTTGCGGTCATCAATTTCTTGCTTGAGGTCAGCATTTAAGACTGTCATTTCATCATAGAGTTTGGCATTTTCTAGAGAGATAGCAATTTGAGAAGACAGCATTTCTAAAATTTTCAGCCGGTCAGGTGTGAAAGCATTAGTAGTTAGATTATTTTCGAGATAAAGCAGACCAATTAGATGCGTTTGCTTAATAATTGGAAGACATAATATAGATTTTGGCTGGTATTGTAAAACGTAAGAATCTGATTTAAATAAGCCTTGGTTTGTGGCGTCGTTTAAAACTAAATTTTCCTTCGTTCTTTTTACATAATTGACAATAGCAGGAGAGACCTTTTGACTGGATTCTACGGGAATAGATTGGAGAACTGTTACCTCAGCACGATCGACTTCTCCCTCAGCAGCGATCGCTAAGTTCCCCGATTCTTCGAGAATGAGAAAGCCTTTCTGCGCTCCAGCATTCTCAATCACAATTTTCATCAACTTTTCTAGCAATTTGCCTAAAACGATTTCACTCGCTAAGGTTTGGCTGGCTTTCACGACTGTCGTTACATCCAACAATCCCGAATCGCTCCCAGTACTAGAAGAATTTATGTTGCTCAGACTCCCCGTTTTGGCGGTTGCAGATACCCCGGAAAAGAACTGCGGATATTTTTCTTCTACATCATTCACTTTAGCGATCGCGCCCCATTTAAGATAGCCATAGTGAGCTTCCATAATATGGGCTTTTGCCAGCACGGTGTATCCTTTACCCAGAAAGAACTTTGCAGCTAGTTCATTGGCTATCGCTTCGTTCTGGATATAATCGTTTTCTCTCGCTGAGTTAATTGACTTTTCATATAAATCCAGAGCCTCCTCATCTTTGCCGTTAATCCGTGCTATTTCAGCGGACATTAATAAATATTTGTGTAAAAAGTTGTCCGGGCAAGCTTCAGACCACTTCCTCATCTTTTCTACATTTATTAATAGATTTTCCATGACCGGCTCTTTCTCGGCTTCCCGCAAATTAGGGTAAAGAGCTGCTTGGATTAAAGTAGAATAAAAATAATGTTCCGGGATCATGATAGTCGCAAAGGGAATCGAGATAAGGGTTTCCCCATCTGCGATCGCTTTCATCGCGTCATCATATTCTCCGTACAAATAAAGTATTTGAGCCTTCAAAATACAATAAGTAACATAAAGAGCTGGAACCTTTTTCAATTCATCCCGATGCTCTTCTTCTTTAAAATTATTATCGTTGAAACTCGTTTTTTCTTCTGTTTCTCCTTTTAAACTTAAAGCAAACTTTTGGATGACTAAAAACATATCAATAAAAGAGCGAATCTTCTTTTTTAATGTAAATTCTAAATATTTTTGTGCTTCTTGATAAACTTCATCCAAATTATCTCCTTTGAATGCTAATTTAACAGCTCTGTAGTAAGCTGAATAAGTAGCCCATTGAAAATCGCCAATTTCAATTCCGTCCTGAAAACCATTTTTTAAATATCCCTCGCACTCTGTCCTCAAATGATTTTTCCAGTGACTAATGTATGAGCCAAAAATCATGTTAAGTTTACATTTAAGGGTTATATTATTAAATTTTTTATTCACTTTTAAGGCTAATTCACCATATTGATAAGCTGCTTCAAATTCATCTCTTCCTGCCAGAGTCCACCCATAAGACATATAGGCAAAAGAAGTGACATTTGAATTGCCATATTTCAAGGATATGTTAACCATTTTTAACATTATTGAATCAAATATGTGCTTGCCGATAAATCGGGCAGGCGGAGTCATATTTATAAGAATCTTTGTAGCAGCTACTTTCTCCAGATCGGTCATATCCGGTGCATCAATTAAATCTTTAACTGCTCGCCCTGCCAGATTTTCTTTAACCTTTTGAGCCTCAGCTTCTATTACTTTTGTTAGTTCCTCTTCACCATCGGGGAGGTCGATACCAAATAATCTCAATCCTGTTTTACCGATTTCAATTGCTTCTTTAGTTTTCATCAAGTTGGTCGTATATATAATGATTTTTAGGATATATACGCTTGCTTTTTCCAAGTTTGATGAGGCCTTATTCAAAATAATGTCAAAAAATCTTTCGCATTCACCAATATTTCCATTTAGATATTCGCATTCTGCACGTTCTTTATAAAGAGATAATGTTAACGGATACTGCAATTCCCATTTATTATGCGAAAGCAGTTCCATTCCGGTAGTTATATATTTTAAGGCGGGTTCAAAAGCCGTAGATAGCTTGGCTTTTTTACCAGCGGTTAGATTTAAATTTGCTAGCTCATATCTTTCCTCTAGGTTATTTATAATGTCTTTGCCACAATTAAGTTGATTAACAACATCAAAAATTTTGTCTTCTAGTTCTTCTCGATCTGTATTTCTAAGTAATAGTTGACCTACTTTGAGATGAACCTGTTGTTTATCAGTTTCTGGGATTAAGGAATAAACGGCTTGCTGTACTCGGTCATGTAGAAATTTGTAGAAAACTGCTAAATCATCATTAGAAGCCTTTAAAGTATCTTCTATATAAGATTCAACATATTTATATGCATTACCAATGGGTAGAATAAGTCCTTCCTTAAGGGCTTCCCGAAGTTCAATAGATGTTTCTATCTGAGACTTTTCATTAACAATCGATAAAACTTTTAAATTAAATTCATTGCCGATGCAAGCTGCAAGTTTTAGGGCTTTCTGAGTAGATTCGGAAAGTTTTTTAACTTTTTTTACCATTAACTCAACTACATTATCAGTGATCTCCACTCCTCGAATTTGTTCAATATCCCACTGCCAAGAACCCCGTTTCAAGTTAAAATTAACCAGATTCTCTTCGTAAAGAGATTTTAAAAACTGGGTTAAAAAGAAGGGATTGCCATTCGTTTTCTTAAAAACTAATTCTGCTAAATGATTTGAATTTTTTGAATCGGATTTAAGCGTATCGACAATTAGGGAATTTACATTGTTAAGAACTAAAGAGTTCAGAGATATAGTATTCACTGTAATCTCGCTCTTTTTAATTTCCTCCAAGGTCAGCATCAAAGGATGAGTTGCACTCACTTCGTTATTTCGGTAAGCCCCAATCATGAGTAAGTATTGACTATCCGGATCGGTCATCAATAGACAAATTAATTTCAATGAGGCTGAATCTGCCCATTGCAAGTCATCCAGGAATAAGACTAGGGGATGGTCTTTTGTCGTAAAAACACTAAGGAACTTTTGAAAAACTAAATTCAATCGATTTTGGGCTTCTGCTGGAGCAAGTTCTGGAACTTGCGGTTGTTTGCCGAGAATGAATTCCACTTCAGGAATTACATCAATAATGACTTGACCGTTGCAACCCAGAGATTCTAATAGTTGGGTTTTCCAAAAGTCTATTTTTTCTTCACTTTCCGTTAAAAGTTGCCGAACTAATTCTTGAAAAGCTTGAATTAGGGAAACATAGGGAATATTCCGTTTGAACTGGTCAAATTTGCCCGAAATGAAATAACCTCTTTGCCGCACAATTGGTTTATGAATTTCATTGACTAAAGCTGATTTACCAATTCCCGAAAAGCCAGAAACTAGCATCATTTCAGTCGAGCCGCAGCTAACTCTTTCAAAAGCTGCCATTAGAGAAGCAATTTCGGAGTCTCGACCATAAAGTTTTTGGGGGATTTGAAATTTATCGGAGATATCGTGTTTACCGAGCGGGAAGTTGTTAATCTTTCCAGTACTTTCCAGATGAGTTAAACAAATATCTAGATCAGCCTTGAGTCCAAAGGCGCTTTGATAGCGATCTTCAGCATTTTTAGATAATAACTTCATTACGATGTCAGACACCGCTTGTGGAATGCTTGGATTTAGATGTTGGGGTGGAATTGGAAGGCTGGCAATATGACAGTGAACTAACTCCATCGGATCGTTAGATTGAAAAGGCACCCTTCCAGTTAGCATTTCGTAAAAGGTGATGCCCAAGGAATAAAAGTCAGTACGATAATCAATTGAGCGATTCATCCTCCCCGTTTGCTCTGGCGATATGTAGGCAAGGGTGCCTTCTAGCAAATTGGGATTGCCAATCATCTGGTTTTCTCTGGACAGACGCGAGGCAATGCTAAAATCGGTAATTTTTACCAATCCTGTTTCTGGATTGATAATAATATTTTGAGGTTTAATATCCTTGTGGATAATGTTGTTTTGATGTAACTGACTAATTGTTTCTGAAATATTGATAATTATTTGGAGCTTTCTCTTTAAATTAATTTTATTTTTTAAAAGAAAATTATATAGTGAATCCCCACCACAATCTTCCAAAATTAAGAACCAATATTGATTATATTTTTCTAACTCTAAAGGTTTAACGATTCCTGAGATAGGTAAGTTATAAGCTATGTCGTATTGATGTTTAAGCTTGGCAATTTCGGTGAGAGCTGGATACTCTTGCCAAAGAGCCTTAACAATAACAGGTTGATTTCCTTGATGGCGATACCCTCGGAAAACAACTGTTTTTGTTCCTTCATAGATTTTTGATGTGATTGTATAACCGGGAATTTTTAGCATAATTTTTTTTTAAACTGGCAACTACAGTTAATTACAGTGTTTCGCTCAGCAGGAATGTGCAGGGTATTTATACAGTAATCTTTCGTCAAACTGCGAGGTTGATAAGCTGGATACAAATGTTGCTGTTAGCCTGCTATTAGTCTAAGTTTAGTCAACGAAATAATGGAACAGACTAAATTTAAAGGGGGAATCAGTGTAAGAACTTCCGGATTTAAATGTTCAATCTGCCGGCAATCCAGCATCAGAATCGCTGATTCTGCTATTGATGCCTGAAAAACAATCCAGCTTTGCTGTTTTCTGGGCATAGTGGTCTACTAAGGCGGTGAGTATTTTGATTGTACAGAGTGACGGCTGTGGCATCACTCTATACTAGGAGAAGCAATATTAAACCTCTTAATATAACCAATCTTTACGGGTGAATGGCAATTTCCACGCTTTATCTGCTCGTCGCCGCAATAGGACTTGATAAATGCCCATGTGGTTCTGTTCAAAGGCAAGAGCGAAACCAATGAGATAGAGTCGCCATAATCGGACTTTACGTTCGCTGCTGAGGGCGATCGCTTTCTCCATTACTGCATCCAGATTAGCCGCCCAACACCGCATTGTTTTGGCGTAGTGTATTCGCCAAGCATCAACATCGACAATTTCCCATCCCGTCTCTTCAGCGACAGCTAAAGAATCGGACAGCCTGGACAGCTCTCCGTCTGGGAAGATATAACGTTGAACAAAGCGCTCGTTGAGGCTGGAACCGTCCCATTTTTCGGACGCGGTGATGCCGTGATTGAGAAACAAACCCCCAGGCTTCAAGGTAGATAAGGCACTCTGAAAATAAATCGGGTAGTTTTTAATTCCCACGTGTTCAACCATCCCAATCGAAACAATTTTGTCAAAAGTTGGCGTTTGGGGTAAGTTGCGATAGTCGAGAAGCTCGACTTTTAGCTGGGTTTCCAAACCTTCTTTCGCGATCGCTTGTTGGTTAAAAGCCAGCTGTTCTTTACTCAGAGTAATGCCATATCCCTTCACTCCGTAATGAGTTACAGCCCAACGTAGCAAAGCTCCCCAGCCACAGCCAATATCTAATAAATATTCCCCTGGTTTTAATTGGAGTTTACGGCAGATCAAATCAAGCTTTGCCTGCTGAGCTTCTTGCAGGCTTATCTGGGGATGTTCAAAATAGGCACAAGAATAGACGAGTAAAGGATCGAGCCAAAGACGGTAAAAATCATTGCCGACATCATAGTGATATTGAACAACTGCTAAGTCGCGATCGCGACTATGAGTGATAAATTTCTGCCAAGGTGATTTCTCTGGCTGCGAGAAAGGTAATTGGGGTAGACTCAACGCTTCCATCCAAGCTTTGATTGCTTTTGTGCGATCGCATTGGGAAAAAGAAAGCGCTTCTAAGAGCATCAGATCGTCGATGTTACCTGTAAAGTCCAAAAAACCCTGAAGATAAGCTTCCGCTAGAACCAAAGGATCTTGACTCAGAATTAGAGTCCGGATGACTCCGGGATGATGAATCTGTAAAGTGAGTTGAGGAAGCGAGTCATCAATTGTTTCATTAGTCAGTATCTTGTCTGTCCCCCAGCAATCGATGCAGAATTTCAGAGGCAGTAGAGAAAACCGTTCGCTCAAGATATCTCGGATGCTGGTAGGAACACAAGAATATGACATAGTTGATTTAGCGTGTTAATGGTTATGTATCAGTAGCAATTGGGAATTTGGGATTTACTCTCACCCAACGGTGAGGCAACTTTATCCTGACGATGTATCGCAACAACGCCGAAATGGTACTAATGATGAGTTGACAACTCACCCATTCATATCTACAGACAAATAACCAATAATCACTAAGACTGCGTGCAAATTTTTCTACACCTGTCTAATCGGAGGTGAAACGACTGCGCGATCGCAGACTCGCCAAATCCATAAATATGGCGGTAGAAAATATAGCAATTCTCTATTGGATAGAGTATGGTTTAACCCCACTCCAACTCCTCTCCGCTTGTCCGGGAGGGATTCAATATACCCGTCTCCGTGAACGGAGACGGGTTGGGGGTGAGATTCTTGAGATTGCACTAAGAAGTGAAAACCCCTATAAACCTAATTTGTAGAGGCGGGTAATCCCCACTAAAAGTAGGGGCACGGCATTGCCGTGCCCCTAGGAAATTTTCGGATATCAGGGTGTAACGCTTTCTAACAACGCCTAACAACATTTTTGAGTTAGTCCAGGCGTTTTATATCAAAATGATATGCTTTCAGCAGCTAATGGATCAAATTCACCCACTATCCAACTGAAGAAGTGATGCTTTTCAGTTCGATTTCGCTTGAGGATGGAACTTTGACATTCCAGACAAGCCCTAGGCGATTGAGGGCGAGGATACCCAGCCAACCGAAATCAAGTTGCCACCATCTAAGTCCAAACTTTGCTGAGTGCTGGAAGGCATGGTGGTTATTGTGCCATCCTTCACCGAGGGTCATGATGGCGACGAAAAGGTTGTTCTTACTTAGATCGTCTGTGGGAAATTGGCGTTTCCCCCAAAGGTGGCAAACTGAGTTGACGCTAAAAGTAAATTGATGCAAGAGGAAAATCCGGATACCTCCTCCCCAGATTAAGCCTCTTAATGCTCCTGACCACGACCCGGTTAAGACTCCACCCAGAAGCGTCGGGATTAAGAGGGAAAGTAGCACCCAGAGGATGTAGAGCTGGTCGATTTTTTGGACAACTTTGTCACGATTGAGATCCGAGACATAGGGGTATGGGGGCGTCCAATCGACGTTTAGCAGCCAGCCAGTATGGGCGTGCCAAAAGCCTTGAACAACTCCCCAAAACCCTTCTCCGTGGATATTTGGTGAGTGGAAGTCTTGTTGAGTATCTGAGTAGAGGTGATGACAGCGATGGTGGCTCACCCAGCTGGCGACTGGGCCTTGACCTGCCATGCAGCCAGCGATCGCTAAAAAGGCCCGCACAAATGCCCCCGCCTGAAAGGCACGATGGGTGAAAAACCTGTGATAGCCCACAGTGATGCCAAAGAAAGTCAGGGCATACATTCCTACGAGTAGGCTCAGATCCAGCGGCTGGACCCCGCGTTCCCAGAAGATGATAGCCAGGGTCGCAGCAATAAATCCCACCACAGGCATGGCGACGACGATGACATTCAGTGTTTTCTGAAAATTGTTGATTTTAGAAGGATTGGAGAAAGAGATTGACACTTGTTTGGTTGAAATAGACTACTCGCGCAATAAAACTAAGAATATCTGATTGTTTGCCGTTAAATTCCCGAATAATTGTCCATTTTAGGGCTGATACGAGTCTGTTTCCATAAGCCTAAAGGAAGGTCTAAAGGAAGGTAATCGGGTCTACGGGTGTACCATTTTTACGGACTTCAAAGTGGAGATGGGGTCCCGTAGAAAAGCCAGTAGAACCAACCGCCGCGATCGCATCGGCTCGGTTTACAGATTGTCCTTCCGAAACATAGATTTCGCTGGCGTGACCATATAAGGTCGTGATGCCATTGCCGTGGTCAATGATTACCGCCTTCCCGTAACCTCCATACCATCCGGCAAAAATTACCTCTCCGCCGTTGGCGGCGCGGATCGTGCTGCCATGACTTCCCCCAAAGTCGAGACCAGAGTGGAAACGGCGATAGCCCAGAATCGGGTGAACTCGCCAACCAAAGTTGCTCGTAATTCCCGCATCGCTAGGGTAGCTGAAAATACCCGTGCCGCGAATAATGTCCCGACCACGAAGAATGGCTTTGCTTGCTGCCGCTTCTCTTTCTCTTTTTGCTTTCGCTTCGGCAACTCGTTTTTGAATAAGAGTGCTAATCCCTTCGGAATCCTCTGCTAAAACGTTCTCGGCTGCTTCTAAGGCTTGCCGGTTGGTATTCAAGCGTTGAATGAGCTGCTGCTGCCCCTGTGACTGAGCTTCAAATTCGGCTTTTTGTGCCAGTAATTGTTGGGTAATCAGGGCAATTTGGTTTTTCTGCTGTTCGATCTCAGCTTTTTGGCGGTTGATTTGGTCGGCTTCCGCCTTTAAGTTTTTCAAAATTTGCTGGTCGGCTTGAAACACCAATTTGATCTGGCGACGCCGGTCGGAAAATTGACTGAGATTTTGGCTGGAAAGCAGCATTCCCCATCCTTGGTGAGAGAGCTGCTGGCGTTGCAGGAAACGCAAACGGGCGACGGTAGCGGCTTGCTTTTGTTGATAAGAGCGTTCTGCGATCGCTAGATCCTCTTGCAACGCCTTTAAGCCCTGAGTGGCTCGTTGTAATTGGTACTGATAGTCATTCAGCTGGGTGCCCGTTAGTTCCAGGTTTTGCTGCAAGCCACTGAGTGTTCCCTGAGCGGCTTTCTGGAGTTTTGATAAGCGATCGCGTTCTTTAGAATAATTAGACCGCTGCCGATCCAGTTGTTGCTGCATCTGTCGCAGCGTTTCTACTGTGACGGGTGACGGCGAAGGTAAATCTTCAGCTAGCACCGGCATCACTAGCAAAAACCAAAGGAAAATTAGGCAACAAACAACCGGCAACCGGCACTGATGCCAAATATTTTTCCTTTTTGCTGAAAATGGTGCTTTCATCCTTTCAAACTCAGTCGTGCCAAAACGCCGAATTTCATCATGATGCCACCAGAAATTTTATTCACCTAATATTTCAGTGCCCCTTTCCACCCCTCTCCACGCCCAACCCTCACCGAAAAGCACAGAGGGGTTGGGCGTGAGGTGTTCTCACCATGAACAATTATCCGGGCTTGATAGGACTGCAAGCTGCGGCAGTTTAACAATTTAGCATTTAGCTAGAGGATCGATGTTGGACACTGGCAACGATTTGTTTTGACAACCGAATCAGCTGATAAGCACCGGATGCGCCTAAATTTTGGTATTGATTGGGCTGTAGTTTGGATTTCTCTAAATATTTAGGCTCGGTCAAAATCAGTACCGAAGGTGGCTTGGCCTGAGTCGCCGCGATCGCTTCAATATATTCCATTGCCGAGGCAACTTTGGCAAAGTAATTCACCGGGCGCTGCGTGTAAAATACGACACTCGGTTTTTTGAAACCAATCATCAATATGGCTTCCCCTGGCTGCTGGACTTGGGCGATTCGTGCCGATAATTCCCGCAGCGGCAACTGACGGGCTTGATCCATCATGAAGTAGGCAGGTGTGATCGTAAAGATGATAAAAGCCATAAATCCGATTAGATTCGGACTCCACAGCCAACGCCACCGCCGTCGTTTCAGCAGTAACAGCCCTGCCCAAATAGCGGTTGCCCCCCAGATGATGCCTCCCCGCACCGTCAAACCGGAGCGTTGAACCATTTGGCGCAGATCGGGCACAGCAGGGTCATACCCTAAGAAGTTTGGGCTGTATAGAATCGCACCTGCCAAAACTGATAAAAACACCACATTGACAACGCCACTCCAAAAGAAAGGACGGAGGAATGAGGACTGAGTGGGGAATTCTCCTTCTGGCTGGTTAACTGCTAATTCTTGAGTACTGACTTCTTCTTCCTCAGTCCTCAGTCCTTTCACCCCAGTCCTCAATTGATCGCTGAACAAAAGTGCCACCAGAATTCCTGCGGCTGGCATTAAAGGCAGCACATAGCTGGGGAGTTTTGTCACTGCAACGGTGAAGAAGCCAAAGATCCCGGCAAACCAAAACAGAGCAAATAAACCTAAATGAGTGGAACGGGGGGAGTCCCGCCATTTGCCACACTGCCAAAAGCGGAGACGGGCAATCGCGACCGGCAAATAAATCGACCAAGGCGCAAAACCCAGCAGCACCACTAGGAAGTAAAAATACCAGGGTGCCCAGTGGTGATTGACAACGCCTGTGAAGCGTTCCAAGTTGTGATAGCCAAAAAACTTATTAACGTAGTTTTCGCCGTTCCGTAAAATCACCAAAACATACCAAGGCACTGCCAAAACCAACACCAGTGCCAAGCCCCGAATCGGGAACATCTCCCGTAACACTTCCTGAGCCTTGCCCAGGTAAAGTAGAAAAGCCCCAATAATCAGAACGGGTAAGACAATGCCGACCGGCCCTTTTGTCAAAATCGCCAACGCAACTAGCACGTAGAAAGCGAGATACCAACGAGTTTGGAGCGCGGGTTGGTTGGTGTTGACATAGCCAAGAAAAAAAGAAAGTAGCGCACAACCCACGCAGCCGGTTAGCAGCATATCTGAGACGCCTGTGCGTCCCCAGACAATCATTTCTGGATTCAGCGCGATCGCAGCCGCACCCAGCAAAGCCGATAGCCACAACTGACGCCGCCGCGTCCCCTCCCTGGCTTGCCCCGTCACCGCACTAGGAGAAGGAAGCCCATAGTAGCGCAACGTATAGAAGCCTAATCCTGTCACCGCGATCGCAGACAGCGCCGAAGGCAATCGCACCGCCCATTCATTGACGCCAATCAGTTTATAAGCGATCGCCATCAGCCAGTAAACTAACGGCGGCTTATCAAAGCGCGTCTCTCCATTAAAATACGGTGTAATCCAATCTCCCGTCACCGTCATCTGGCGGGCAGCTTCAGCAAACAGCGGCTCAGTTTCATCAACCAGACCGATATTCCCTAAATTCCACACAAAAGCCACCAAGCAAACCACCAGCACCCACAGAATCGATAAACTCCAGGCAATGCTGGGATGCTTCTCCCAAGATTTCCACCAACTTCTAACCGTTCGATTAACCCTAAATTTCATGAACCCCCGAACCGTCCGTCAGTAATGGGCAACCTCAAAAGGCATTTTCCCAGACCTTAATCTAGCTGGAAATGCGACGCCAGCGCACCCATTGCAGGATGTCATCACTCCCGCCTACCCAGCAGCATTTCCTGACTCTGGCAAAACCTACGAGTTCCCTAAATTATTCGTGGTTGATGGGTAATGGGTAAGGAATCATGGGTGAATAGCACTGACACAAGAAGACGCAAGGAGCCGGGAAATCAATTTCGAGAGCGAGAAGCTAAAGTAAGCTAAAGCCTACTGCTAAGCCTTTGAACCCGTTTCAATGGGTTGCGATCTTTTCGCCCAAACTGCCCAAACTTTAGTTTAGGGCTGAAGTCAGCGGCCTTCAGTTATGGATAATTCGTCCGTAGAAGAGAAAAACAACTGACTGCTGACTGCTGACTCTGAACAAACCCTAAGACTGCAAAACCAGTTGCCATTCTGATACCTGAGCATTCCACACAGGCAGAGGCGTCTCACCCACAACATACGGCCCCCAATACCGGCGGGAACCATCTTGGGCAAATGCCACCAAAATATCCCCCTTTTTTAGCTGTACATCCCCTCCAGGCAGGGATAAAGTGACGCCTTGGCTGCCCCCTTCTCCTGGGGCAAAATCCCAGTGTGCTGGCTCCCCATAAGATGTCGTTGGTGGCTGATAAGTCAGCAACGCCAGCCGTAGCGGATATTCCGTTTGATTCGTCACCCGTAAAGACCCTTGACGAGTTGCAATTAGCGGTCTTGGTCGATCGTCTGTGGGTGACGCAACTGGTGTAGAATTGGGCAGTTTTCCCGCACCAGGAGTATTTTCCCGTAGTGAAGCGTTCGTTTTTGAGAGCAACGAGGCATTTAACTTGGCTGGATTGAGTTCCACCCGCTCCTGAAGCAGTCCCAGCCCTAACCCGATGAGTCCTAAAAGCACAGCAATTAGAACCCCAGGGTAAACCTTTAAAATCATAAGCTTTTGGATATTCTTTCAGGAGTTTACCTCCCTTAAGGGCGAAAAAGCCCAGCTAAAGACAGACTCTTCTGGTAAGCGATCGCGCCAATCACCATTTTTCATCTACGCCACAAAACGAGAATCTTTGGTGACGCTTCTAAGCACTCCGCAAACGATGTTTCCCACCCCTACAACACTTTTGAAAAAGCTGCCTTGAGCGGAATCTCAATCATAAACTCCGTCCCTTGTCCTGGCTCTGAAATACAGCTCAACTGCCCACCATGTTTATCTACAACAATCTGGTAGCTGATAGATAACCCTAGCCCCGTCCCCTTGCCTACCGGCTTCGTTGTAAAGAAGGATTCAAACAAACGTTGCCGCACTTTTTCCGGCATCCCTGGCCCATTGTCAGCAATCCGAATCGCTACTTTCTCACCATTGATTACTTCCGTGTGAATCCGAATCTTCGGTAAGGGATTATTCGCACTTTCGGAGCGATTATTTATCCCCCGTGCCCCCGTAATCATTAGCTCATCGATTGCATCAATTGCATTTGCCATAATATTCATAAAAACCTGATTGAGTTGTCCGGCATAACATTCCACTAAAGGCAACTCACCATACTCTTTCACTAGCTCAATTGCCGGACGCTCCGCGTTCGCTTTCAGACGATGCTGTAGAATCATCAACGTGCTGTCTAAACCAGCGTGAATGTCCGCAGGTTTTGCGGTTGTTTCGTCAATTCGCGAGAAATTGCGTAACGACTGCATGATCTCTCGAATTCGATCAGTTCCTACTTTCATCGAAGTGAGCAATTTAGGCAAATCTTCTATCAGATAATCTAGTTCGATTGTCTCAACTTCCTCTTCAATCTCGGCAGGCGCATTGGGAAAATGTTGCTGATAAAGATTAACTAAGTTGATTAAATCGTGTACATATCCAGAAGCATGATGCAGATTACCGGAAATAAACCCGACTGGATTATTGACTTCATGGGCTATCCCCGCAACCATTTGTCCTAAACTAGATATTTTTTCAGTTTGAACTAATTGAGTCTGAGTTTGTTGCAACTGGTGAAGAGCTTGTTCTAGTTCCTGAGTTTTTTGGGATAAAGCGCTATTCTTAATTTCCAGTTCGTGAGAGTAATTTTGCAGATTTTTGTAAAGTTGGGCATTCTCTATTGAAATGGCGACTTGGGATGTCAATACTTTTAGAACTTCTAGGCGTTCTGAGGTAAAAACTCCTTGAGTTAAGTCATTTTCTAAGTAAAAAATTCCCGTCAACTGTCTTTTGTGAAAAATAGGAAACCCTAAGATAGACTTAGGTTGGTTCTTCTGAATGTATGGATCATTAATAAAGAGTCCTTCTGTAGTTGCGGAGTCTAAAACTACTGTTTTTTTAGTTCTTTCGATGTAGTGAATCAGCGAAATCGGTAAATCATCACAACTTTCAAGGGGAATTGAGGGCAAAACCGAACAACTTTGTTTACCCAAAAGTTTTTTAGCAACTAGCAACCATTGATTTGATTCTTTTAACAGAAGAATCCCTTTTCGCGCCCCGGCAGTCTCAACCAAGATATGGATCAATTTTTCTAGCAATTGTTCGAGAACAATTTCTGATGAAATCGCTATCGATGCCTTTACAATTGCTGCCAAATCTAGTGCAGCAGAACCTGTTCCTGTTGTGGAGGTTGTCGTCAGAGTTCTCTCAATGCTAATCGTTTCTCTAACCAGGAGCCGGGAGAAAAACTCAGCATATCTTGATTCTAAATCTTTAGATTTTGCCGTTGCTCCCCACCGAATAAAGGTATAGTATGCTTCAGTTAAATAAAACTGAGCTAGCTTCTCTCTACCAAGCGAGAAATAAAACTCTGCCGTCAATTCATTAGCCAGTGCTTCTTCTTGGGTATATCCTTGCTGTTTGGCTCCTTTAATGCTGAGGTCATACAACTCCATCGCGCTAGAAGTTTGTTTTAATATCCGCGCCTTTTCTGCCTCCACTAGATCGTATTTATGCTGATAATTCATTGGCGCGTGGTACGCCCAGTGTTTCATATTTTCCTGGTTGGCATTTACTTTATCGAGGTATTGTTGTTTCTCGGTATCATTAACTTGGGGACAATGAGCTAAAAGAGCCAAAGAATGGTAGAAATTAAGTACAGCAACCTGCATAAAACCAAAAGCAGATCCAGCTTGCTCTGTGGCTAAAGCTGCGCTAGCGATCGCGCCCTCGTAATCTTTAAATTGATACAGAAGAATTGTCTTAGCAACATAGGCAACAAATAAGCCAGTGCCCCCTTTCGATTCAATTAACTGGGGCAAGGTTTCGGCTTCATTAAAACTTTCCCCGATCAATAGAAGTTTATCCGCAGCTTTACCTTGAAAATTTAATCCCAGTTGTCTCCAGATATTCGCAAAATGGATACCCGTTGGCAGGTTTATCTTTACAAGTACCTCAATGTAAGGGGCTTGTTGCTGCACGATAGAATCTAAGCGATCGCCCGTAAAATATAAGTATCCGCAAAAGTTAGCGCCACAATAACTCGCCCATTCAATATCTCCCGTTTCCAAGCCGCTTTGAAGCCCTTGTTGGAAGTAAACAACACTATTTTTAGCATGTTCTTTCCACGGTCTAATATTAGCGTTAAACAAGTTATAGACTTTCGCCTTGAGTTCTTTAGCATCAAATTGTTCTAGAAGCTTTAATGCCAATTTACCCGCATGATATCCAGCATCTATCTTTCCAAGCCCTGACAACAACAAGCCATAAAAACCATAAGCGAAAGCAGATAGCGCCGAATTACCATGTTCAATACAGAGATTAATCATAGTTAATATTATCTGCGGAAAAATCTCTGGCTTTGCCATGAAAACAGGCGCACAAATCGTTTTTAAAATTCGCAATCCCGCTAGTTTCTCCGGATCTGTCATTGCGGGGATCTTGTCTAAGTCTGCGACTCCGGGCAACTCAACAACCAAGCTCTCGTCGCTTGTTAACGTTACGAGAGTAATTCCCAGCCGTTCCAAAACTTGTAGCCCTGTATCGACGGCTTTAACCATCTGAAATTGACAGATATAAATCTGGATTTGTAGCTCGTTTACCTTTACTTCGTCGATTAAACTTGTAGCTTGTTCTAGGGCAACTTCAGCTAAAGTAGCCGCCTGCTCAAAGTTGATATTTAAGTATTCTGCTTCCGCCGACTCAAGATGAAGTGTGAGCGTTAAATCATAGTGGCTTTGCCAGCTATTTTCAGTAAGCAGTCTTAACCCTGCGGTTAAGTATCTAGCAGAAGCTTCATAAGCCGATGCTGCTTTGGCTTTTTTCCCAGCCATCAGATTGAGTTGGGCAAGTTCATCTTTGTCTGCTTGGTTAACAAGCAACTCCACCCCGATATTGAGCTGGTTGACAATATCAAAAACATTCTCTTCCAGCGCATATTTAGCTGTTTTATGTAACAACTGCTGACCAATTTTTAGGTGAGTTGATTTTTTCCGCTCTTCCGGAATCAAAGAATAAGCCGCCTGCTGCACCCGGTCGTGTAAAAATTTATAACTAATCCTGATATCTTCTATCAGGAAATCTCCTTTTTCTGATTGGTCAAAAAATAGAGGGATCTTATAAGTATTGCTCAAAGGTAAAACTAAACCAGCCTGAAGCGCCTCCCACAAATCGTCAGCAGTATTGATTAAAGATTGCTCATTGACAATGGATAGAGCCTCTAAGGTAAATTGGTTTCCAATGCAAGCAGCTAATTTTAGGACTTCCTGGGTTTTTTCCGACAATTTTTGAATATTTCTGGCAACCAGTTCGACGACGTTATAATCTGTAATTCCAATCTTTTGGATTTTCTCAAGATTCCAGAGCCAGCGACTTTCAACAAAGTCAAAGTGTAAAAAGCATTCAGAGTGAAGCGTCTGAAGTAGTTGTGTTAAAAAGAAGGGATTGCCTTGAGTTTTATGAAAAACAAGCTCAGAAACTTCCTTCGATCTTTCGGTTTCTTGAAGGGTATCAGCTACTAATTGATAGACATTTTCAATATCCAAAGGACGAAGAAGAATGTTATTGACAACTGCCTCTGTTTTTTTAAGTTCGTCTAAAGCCAGCATCAACGGATGAGTTTGACTAACTTCGTTATCTCGATAGGCTCCAATCATTAACAGATATTGACTGCCGGGTTCAGTCATCAGCAGTTGGATTAATTTTAAGGAAGCTGAATCTACCCACTGTAAGTCATCTAAGAAAATAACTAACGGATGTTCTGGCTTTGTAAAGACATGAATAAACTGTTGGAACACCCGGTTGAATCGATTTTGAGATTCACTGGGTTCTAGTTGCGGAACTTCTGGCTGAACTCCAGTAATTAGCTCGACTTCGGGTATAACATCAATAACGATCTTACCTTGCGCTCCCAAAGCATTTTCTATCTTTTCCTTCCAAAAAACTATCTGTTCCTGACTTTCCGTTAATAGTTGTCGGATTAATTCTTGCAAAGCTTGAATTAGAGCAGCATAAGGAATATTTCGCTTAAACTGGTCAAACTTACCCGCAATAAAATATCCATGCTGGCGCACAACGGGTTTATGAACTTCCTGAACTAAGCAAGATTTACCAATGCCTGAATAACCAGAAACTAGCATCATTTCAGTAGTTCCAGCACTGACTCGGTCAAAGGCATCCATTAGGGTGGTTACTTCAGTTTCACGACCATACAGTTTTTGGGGGATGAGCAATTGCCCAGATTTATCTCGCTGACCTGGAAGGAAATCTTCAATTTTGCCATTTCTTTGCAATTGAACGAGGCATTCCTCTAAATCTACCTTTAATCCTTGGGCACTTTGATATCGATCTTCAGCGTTTTTAGCTAATAATTTCATTACAATTGCTGAAATTGACGCCGGGATTTTTGGATTGAGCTGGTCGGGAGAAATGGGTTGTTTAGCAATGTGAAAATGAACGAGTTCCAGCGGGTCATTAGAAGAGAAAGGTAAATTTCCCGTCAGCATTTGATAAAAGGTGACGCCTAAGGAGTAAAAGTCGGTACGGTAGTCAATCGACCGATTCATTCTCCCTGTTTGTTCGGGCGACATATAGGCAAGGGTGCCTTCTAGTAAAGTGGGATTACCTTGTGTCTGAGTTTCTCTGGAAAGACGCGATGAAATGCTAAAATCTGTTATTTTAACTTGACGAGTTTTTGAATTTATCAGGATATTGTGGGGTTTAATATCTTTATGAATAATCTGTTTTTGATGCAGGGCAGTAAGGGTATCTGCTAGCTGAATGGCAATCAGAAGAAACTGGTTTAAATCAGTTTTGAGGGGAGAATTGATAACTTTTTCAAGAGATTCTCCGTCAAAATATTCTAATACCAGCGCTAGACCGTTGTTATAGTTTTCTAATGCCAATGATTTGACAACCCCTTCTATATCCAAAGGCAGTAAAATTTTATATTCATGTCTCAATCGAGAAATTTCTTCGAGAGTGGGATATTCGGCTTTCAGGGCTTTTACAATCACAGAGGTTAGTTCAGCCTCTCTAGTACCTTGATAAATAACCGTTTTGGCTCCTTCATGAAGGGGCAAAGGGGAAAGCTGATAACCCGTTAGGTTGATGCTCATTTTCGGAAGTTTGATAAGTATAGTATTGGTGTGTGATGTTGATAGATGCTAGGAGAGGAGACTTGCTTCAAGGAGTTTATCTAGGATAAGTTGTCGCGAAATTGACACAGATTGAATTGATACCTTTTTTTCTATAAACTCCGAATTCAAAAATTGAATTTCATAGAGGTATGGGACTTCTTGGATTTTGGTTGTTGCATTTTATAAATTCCTCACAATTAGAGAATAAATTTGGAGGAAGTGCAAACCTATGCTGGATATGTAAAATGTAGCGATCGCTACCCCATTGCCGCAACGCGATCGCTTCAGTCCTAAGTCGCCTCCTGATTACCGTTGCCAGGGCTATCTGTCTGCTGATTGGCATAGGAGAAGGCACGGGAACATCATCTCATCTGTATTGAGAATGGCCTTAGTTTTAAGAAAATCTTTGATTCTAAATAAATCTATATATTATAAACATAAATCTTTATTAAAACGGTAGCGATCGCGCTTAGCGCCTCCTTCGCCTTTATAAAACTCCCCAATCGAGGAAGTGGTAGGAGCATCAGATAATTAAAAAAGCTTTTGGAAAGCAGGATATTAGTTTGGAGTCAGCCTCTAACGATGCAAAGAACTCGTCTCAACAATCTCTTTGATGTTGTCAGCCAACAGCTGAGGCGATGGTTTCGCAATCCCTGGCGACGCATATCGCTGGTGGTGATGAGCCTATTAGTGGGCGTGTTTCTAGGAACCGCTATTCCCACAACAGCAGGACAAACCGCTAACTGGGATGTGATTGCCGCTGGATTTTTGATTTTCTTCACCGAAACCGTGAATCGGTTCGTTTACGGCAGAAACCGGCGAGTTGTGCCAACAGGTGAAGGTGTTCCCAACCGCTTATTAGTGACAGAAATGTTGAATGCCCTGAAAATCGGTCTGACTTACAGCTTATTTATTGAAGCCTTTAAACTTGGTTCGTGATGGACTCTCTTCGCCAAATTTTTAACGATTGGATCGCTAGAAAAACGCCGACTTCAGCACAGTTGGAACATTTGGCAGCACAGGCGCTAGCCGATGACTTACGGGCGAAAGCTTTTGGCATCACACCCGCCAATGTGGAGGAAGTCATCCGCAAGCGATCGCATTTGTTCCTCTTAATCTATCCCCATCTTTCCTCAGTTCTTAGCCCGCAGTTCCTAGTCCTCAGTTTAGAAACGCTCTGGAACCTCTGGCTTCCCCTAGCCACAAAACTAGCGCAAGAGCGGCAACAGTTAGGACGCCCCCTCATCCAGGGAATTTTAGGGGGACAGGGAACTGGCAAAACGACTCTGGGAGCCGTCCTTACCTTAATTCTCAAACACCTAGGGAACTCGACACTCAGCCTGTCTCTGGATGACCTCTACAAAACCTATCGCGATCGCCTCGCCCTAAGAAAGCAAGACCCCCGCTTAATCTGGCGCGGGCCACCTGGAACCCACGATATTCAGTTGGGTTTAGACGTTTTGGACTGTCTGCGTCAGCCATCTGGGCAACCGATCCCAGTCCCTCGCTTTGATAAATCTGTCTGGGAAGGTGCCGGTGATAGGACGCAGCCAGAAATTGTCCAAGACATCGATATCGTCTTGTTTGAAGGCTGGTTTGTCGGCGTCCGTCCCATTGACCCCGCTACCTTTGACAACGCGCCACCGCCGATTCTAACCGCCGCTGAGCGAACGTTTGCCCGTGACATGAATGCCCGATTGCAGGACTATGTACCTTTATGGGAACGGTTAGATCGGTTGATGTTGCTATATCCCGTTGATTATCGTCTGTCTGTGCAGTGGCGACGGCAGGCAGAACACGACATGATTGCCGCTGGTAAATCTGGCATGACCGATTCAGAAATTGATGAATTTGTCAAGTATTTCTGGAAATCGCTCCACCCAGAGTTATTTATCAAACCGCTGACGAGAAATCCCCGGACGGTAGACTTGGTGGTTGAGATTAATCCTGACCACTCTCCCGGTGACGTTTATCGACCGAGCGATCGCACCGATTAAAACCAATAGCAGCCTAACAAGTAAACTCGCGGCTACTTCTGAAAAAATGTGGAGCAAGTGCTAAAACTGGAGATTCACATGAACAATGGATTCGAGCGGATAGAAGCAGACAATGTTTTGTGTGTCAATACAAATACTCAGAGACTTTTAATTAATCACTCCACTTTCCAAGTGGGTGAATTCATCAACCAGATGCAGGCTCAGGTAGGAGTGAGAGGTGAGCAAATAAAGTGGTTTAGTGAGGGTATAAATTGCAAGGTTCTAAGACCCGGTGCTAATTGGAAACAAGGAAAGGTTAGAGTAACTCTAGAATTTTGGCCTGATGAGCCGGAATCACCGCTAGAGGATATTCGTCAGCAACTCAAAGAAGATGATAGCTAATGGCTAATCTTTCCCCTTGGACGCCTCTCCATGCCCAATTGCATCGAATTTTACGCGATCGCCATCTCTTACCGCGAAACCAGCCGCTATTAGTTGCCGTCTCCGGAGGACAAGATTCCCTCTGTTTAATCAAATTACTGCTGGATTTGCAGCCAAAGTGGGGATGGCATCTGGGAATTGCTCACTGCGATCATCGCTGGCGTTCGGATTCCCAAGCAAATGCTAACCATGTGGAACAGTTGGCGAGAACCTGGAAAGTCCCCTTTTACCTAGAAACCGCCCCAGAAATGCCATCTATCACCTCTGAGGCAGCGGCGCGACAGTGGCGTTATCAAGCCTTGAGTGCGATCGCCCAAAACAATAACTTCCCCTACATTGTCACAGGCCACACCGCGAGCGATCGCGCCGAAACCCTCCTCTATAACCTGATGCGGGGCAGTGGTGCCGATGGATTACAAGCCCTAACTTGGCAGCGTCCACTGACTTCAACACTGCATCCAACACTGCAACTGGTGCGCCCTCTTCTAGAAGTCACCAGGGCACAAACCGCTCAATTTTGCCAAGAATTTCAGATTCCCGTTTGGGAAGATTCCACCAATCAAGACTTCAAGTATGCCCGTAACCGCATCCGCCAAGAGTTACTACCGTACTTACAAACTCACTTTAACCCCCAAGTTGAGCAAGCACTGGCAAAGACGGCAGAACTTTTACGGGCAGATGTGCAATATCTCGAAGAAGCCGCCCAGAAGCTGCTGCAACAAGCCTTAGAAAACGAAGACTCGCCCTCGCCACTCAGCCCTCAGCATGGGCAGGGAGACGCCGCCTCTAAAGCACTCAGCATTGACCAGAGACTTGACAAAAGACTGAATCGCCTCGTATTGCGTCAAGCCCCTCTAGCCCTGCAACGTCGCGTCATGCGGCACTTCCTCGCCTCAGTTCTACCCATCGCCCCCAGCTTCGAGCAAATCGAAAAATTGACTGCCTTAATTACAGCCCCCAACCGCTCTCAAACCGATCCGTTTCCTGGGGGCGCGATCGCACAAGTAGACGGCGCTTGGATTTCAATTAAAAATTAAAAATGCAAAATTAAAAATTAAGACTCACTCATTTTTAATTTTTGATTTTTAATTTTCAATTCTCATGCCGCATTCAACTAACCAGTGGTCAAACTGAGGACAACTTGCCGCATCTCAGTAATCGATTGCAGCTGATAGTCACCCGTTTCCTGAACCTGAGCCAACGTCCCCACGATTGCCTCTAACCTCTGCCGCATCTCATTCAGGCGATCCTGCATTGGCTGTAGCGTTTCCTGATAGGTATTAACCTTGCCCACGAGTTCCGCTGCCGCCGCCCTCATTTCCTGCAATTTCTGCTCTAGCTGTTTGATCTGATTGCGCTCTTGCTCCTGTTCGCCAGCTTGATGGTCAATCATGCCTTGAGCTTGCTGAATGCTCATCCGTATCTGCTCAATCTGGCTTTCCAGCTTTTGCACTTCCTCTGCCTGTTGCTGTCGTTGTCCCTCCAACTGAGTCAGAACTGGACCCAAGTCAATCTTTTGATTGTCCTGCGCTTCATTGTCCGGAATTCCTTGGCGTCGCCGCAGTACCCGCGAGTGTTGATTTAAAACTTCTTCTCGCTCCCGCAGAGAGATGCGTTGACCCACCAGCGTTTCATCTAGCATTTGGTAGCAATCCTGCTCCTCTGCCAGCTCATTTTCCAAACTAAGGCGGTCGTACTCGCTAGCTTGCTCGATCTTCGCCTGCAATTCCTCAACCATCTGGCGCTGCAAGGTCAACTCTTCTTCCTGATCGTTGACAAAGCGGACCACTTTTTCTAAATCTTGCTGAAGATTTTGCACGGTTTCTTGCAACTCGCCGAGCGGCATTTTCTCCAGCGCTTCCAGATCGACCTTTTGGCTAATCTTGACACTCGTTGAAGTCGTTGCCAGACGGTGAAGTTGCTCGTACAACTCCTCCTGGTTTCGCAACTGGAGACTCTGCATCTGAGCGTAATCCTGCTTAATCTCTAGGGAATTCTGAAGCACCATCCGCTCTAAACGCACCTTTTCCAGAGCTTCTTGGGCTTGCTTTAATTCCTCAGTGCGCCTTTGCAGTTCCTGAGTTTGCTGGTCTACTTCCGCTTGCTTGTGTTGGGCAGTAGTGCGCTGTTGCTCCAGATTTTGCCAGTGCTGATCGAGGGTTTCCTGCTGGGCGTTGACAATTTCAAAAGCCAGATTCAGTTGTTCTCGCACGGCTTCAGTGGGAGCGATCGCCGAAGCTAAACGATCCAGCAATTCCCGAATCTTTTGACCTTGCTCCTCATCTAATACCGTTCCCTGCTGGAACTCCGCCTGTCGCTCCTCCAAGCGTCGCTGCTCGCCCCGCAAGTGTTCCCACGCGCCCTCCATCTCTATGCGGTTGCGATCGCACTCTTCCCGCAGCCGCTCAATTTCCTCCCGCGAACTGTCAATTTCTTGACGTTGCGCCTCCAACCGTTCCGATTCCTCCTCCAACTGTTGCAGTTGTTCCACCCGCGCTTCCATTTCCATCTCGCGCCGGTTCAACTCCTGACTCTGATAAGTCAGCGACTGCTTCCACTGTTCAATTTCTTCTTCCTGAGTTTTCGACTTCTCCAGTTGGCGAGAGAAATTTTGCAAAATATTCACCAACTGACGCCCCGCCTCGGTCGGCGGACGCTGCACTTGCCGATTTCCGCTTAGCTCAACCAGCACCAAGACGCCACCATTAAAGTTATTAGCTTCTTCTGGAGCGGAAATCACTTCCTCAGACACAGCACGCCAACTCTGGTCATTCTGCTGACAAGCCAGCAGTTTGAGTTCAGCCTTGCCACCACCAAAAACACCGCCACTCTTTTTTTGTACTTCTGCTAGATACAGCACGCTGATGGTCCTCTTGATGTATCTTGTGCCCGCTTGTTGACCGATCTCTGGTCCCACCAGAGCCATGCCGCCATTGTCGCCCAGGCTCATACCAGAACGATCCTAACCTGTTCCGACCTTGTTGTGGGAGTGCCCACCCACAAGGCACTTGCTCCCGTGTAATTCACACCCCGATCTAAAACGCGATCGCCCTTTGGTCAGTTTCCCCCTGAAGACTCCGTAATTTAGCCCGTGTTGGCAGCCACGTCAAGTCTTAACTTAAACTAAATATGTTTCAATTTCTTTCTTATTTAATATTTAACTTAAATCCCAGGCAACTCTTTCTCAAACAATTCACTCCAAGTTCCATTTCTAGTTAAACTCACCCCAGCGCAACCGGACACATCACTGGCAGGGGTTTGACTCCCACCAGCCAAGATTGCGCCTTCGCCAGAATCTCTTTCCCTGGTACTGTATTATCTGGCTCCATCCTTTACTCAAAGAAAAACGACCAAATTGTAAATATTTTTATAGCAGGCACCACGTAAAACTTGACAAATGCAACATTAACTCAGATTTAAACGGTTATTAGGAGCGCATTTTCATTACATGCAGGGAACGTTAAATGAAATTGATATACGCAGCATCCTGCAACTGATCGAATTGGGTCAGCGAACAGGTGAATTATTCGTGGAGGCATACAGCTCACCCGTTCAAGGAACGGGTGAGAATGTAGGGGCGCGACGTACCAGCATCCCCTACCGAGAAGCAAAACTCAAAGAACCCGGGCCGTTCTGGTTTGTCTTCTTCCTCAACGGACAAATCGCCTATGCTAGCGATGGCACCGGCAGTTTGTTGCGCCTGCGCGACTACCTACGCCGTTATCGAGCCGACACCACCCTCAACACCCTGGAAGTCCCATTAACCGATCCCATTAATGCTCCCGAATACGGCTACCTGTGGGCACTGCTAGAAAATCATATCTTGACCCCCGCTCAAGGGCGCAGCATCATCCGCAGTATGGTGCATGAAACCTTATTCGACCTCCTCAGCCTTCACCAAGGCTCCTTCATCTTCGACATTGGCCCAGCGCTAGCACCACAACTCACTACCCTAGAAATTGCCCCCCTCGTCGCCAAAATCATGAAGCAGGTGCAGGAGTGGAAACAATTTCATCCCCTCATTCAATCTCCTAATCACTGTCCAGTAATTGCCGATGCCGTTTCTTTACGCGCTGCCTTGCCAGAAAATGCTTTTAAAACCCTAGACCGCCAACTAGATGGAAAAACCTCCCTGCGGCAGCTAGCCCGATATCTAAATCGTGATGTTTTAACCGTGGCACGAGCAATTTATCCCTATGTACAACACGGCTGGGTGCAACTCCAAACGCTTGCCAGTGACGAAACAGCCGCTAGTCGCCGCGTTGGCATCAGCATGGAATCCAGTTCCACCCAAGCCACAAAAATTCCTCGCGTTGTTTGTATTGATGATGACGTTGCCATCGGTAAAACCGTTGAATATATCCTAAAGCCACAAGGTTATGAGGCAACCGCGATTAGCAATCCGCTTAAAGCACTCAGTCTCGTCTTCCAACTCAAACCCGACTTGATTCTTTGTGATATTGCAATGCCCGACCTCGAAGGCTATGAGCTTTGTGCCATGCTCCGGAAATCAACCGCTTTTCGGCAAACCCCCATCATCATGCTGACCGGCAAAGATGGATTTATCGACCGGGTCAGAGCCAGGATGGTAGGCGCAACCGACTATCTAACCAAGCCTTTTGGCGAAAGTGAGTTATTAATGCTACTAGAGAGATATATTGGCCCTGGTGAAAAGGAAGCAGCAACATCCGAACCTTTAGACGCTACAGAATTAAATCGAGAGATAGAAGAAACCGATGTACGAGTCGGGTAAAATTGCCCCACCAATGAGGGGGGGCTTCATTCAATGATGAAATTAGGAATAGACTATGGACTAGGGACTATTAACGACGGACGACCGACTACAGACACGAAACAAGTCGTGGAGGCAATCTTTACCAGCGACTCTCCGAAACAGGGGAGATATCTCGTAAACAGCCCCCGTACAACGAGTCTAAAGTTAGATGGGATACTTAAGTCATGACATGGTTGAGGGGTGAACCAATCGTGGCTTACGAGCGTTCATGTTTGAACCGGCAGACAGGTAGGTAGGGAGTTATGAGTGTAGTTCTGGTTGTAGAAGACAGTCCCGCGCAACGGGCAATGATCTCAGACCTCCTCAAGGGAAGTGGGTTAACCGTAACCATTGCCACTGATGGCGTCGAAGCCTTGGAACAAATTCTCAAGTCTTGCCCCGACTTAGTGGTGTTGGATATCGTCATGCCCCGAATGAACGGTTATGAGGTATGTCGTCGGCTCAAAGCCGACCCGAAAACCCAAAATGTGCCTGTGGTAATGTGTTCATCGAAAGGAGAAGAATTTGACCGCTATTGGGGGATGAAACAAGGTGCAGACGCTTACATAGCCAAACCCTTTCAGCCAACCGAGCTAATTGGGACGGTCAAACAGCTGCTACGAGGCTAAAAAGCCATTAGCCATTAGCCCAAAACTACTGACCTCCAAAGTTCTAGTAGCTTTTAGGTTCCGAAAAGTAACGAAAGCTAACAGCTAACAGTTAACAGCTAAGGAGATAGAATGGTCGGCAATCCGGACTTTTTAACAGGCAGCAGTCAAGATCACTCACCCGGATTTCAGGAACTGGAGAGTCCTGAAGGTGAATTACACCTGCGTTTTTACGTTCCATCCGGTAACGAATTTGCTCTGGGAGCCAGTGGAATCCGTGAAGTGGTTTCTCCATCACCAGACAGGATTACTCCAATTCCCAACGCTTCTCCCCTACTTTTGGGAACGTTGAACTGGCGTGGGCAAGTGATTTGGGTAGCAGACCTTGGGCAGTTTTTAGGGGATTCAGCTGCCCTGAATACAGACAAACCTGAGATTCCAGTGATTGCTGTTGAAGACCAGGACACCATGTTAGGCTTAGCCGTTGACCGCATTGTCGGCATGGACTGGCTCGATATCGATCAGGTACAGATGCTCACGAATGTTCCAGACAGTATGGCACCTTTTCTGAAAGGTGAGTGGTTGTTAGACCAAGAGAAAAATCAGTTTCTCCGACTATTAGACCAAGTCGCAATTGTTCGCTCAGCGCGATGGGCAGCATGAAATCAATTAAAAATTAAAAAGTAAAAAGGCAAAATCAATTTTTAATTTTTAATTTTTAATTTTTACTTGTTTTGGGGGAGGCAAATGAAATCAAGTACGGATTACACACAAGAATATCAACACGCATTTTCGGCCTACACGCTGGGCAACTACGAAGAGGCGGCTGCCATCATCGATCGGTTAGTGGAAAATTTTCCCGATGACCCGAATGCTCGTATTCTACGGGGTCATATTTACTGTTATGGATTACAGCAATACGCGATCGCGCGAGAACAATACGAGTTGGTGCCTCAGCTCACCGACGACCAAGAGTTTATCGATTGTGCCCACAACGGCATAGAATACGCCCTCTCTTGCCAAAACTACTCCGAATCGGGTGATGCAACTCCCGATCCCGTCGATGGCTTGGAAAACCCAGAGGGATTGTCACTCAACAATGATGATTTTGCGATTCAAGAAGCCAACGCAGTATGGCCATCCTTGGAAGAACCAGAGATGGCAACCCAAGACATCGCTTCTCTAGATGATTTTGACTCTGGAGATTTTCAGGACATAGACGCTTACTCAGCGGCGAATCCGTTTGTCAATTCGGACTATACAGATAGTTCAACAGCACAAACGCCAGAAGCCTATCACGATCCCTTTGCACAATCATGGTCGCCCAGCCCTCTAGAGGATGAGATTGGAGCGCCCGTAAGCAATACAGATTTTGATGCGGAGGCATTTCCGCTTGACGCCTTTACTGACTTTGAGCAGACGGGGAATAGTGATTTTCAAATGCCGTCGGACAACTTCGAGAGTGACAATTCGACATTTGAAATTCCCAATTCTTCCGACACCTTAGCAGAACCCAATTTCAATTATTTCCCTCTGGAAGACGAAACCCTGTTAATGAGGTCGGGAGAGCTGGACGCCAGAAGACTAGAGGAGGAAAGCCCCGGATATGACAGCCAGGATTCCTTAGGCGATACCGAACCTTATACCAGTAGCAACGATCCCACCCGATCCCGTCACCGCTCGTTTGAGACTCATCCCTACGAAGACGATGCGACTTATGTCGCCCACTCCGATCAAAACGGGAATACACGAGAAGACCAATTTGATTTTGAAGCCTTTGATGACGCCATTGGCTATGACTCATTTTCCTCAGAAAATCAACAGCGAAACCGGCTCAATGAAACTAGCAGCGACTTCTTAGATGAATTTGGTGACTTTGGAGACGATTTAGGGAGCATTCCAGATTTCGATCTGTCCCCCTCGGAAGGAAATAGCCAAGGATTCTCTTCGGGAATTTCCGGCTTGGGGGCATCTTCAAGACGGGCAAATGGCGATTCCAAGCGGAGAGTAGAGACGCGAACTTTCGCAGAATCCTCCGGAAGTTCAAGCTTGGGCGTTCACGATGATGAATTCAGCATTACCGGAACTTCCGAACAAAGCCCCGGAACGATTTCCTTTACTCCAGAAGGCTCGAAAGCAGAGCCAAATGTCACCATTGAACAAGGTCCTTTTGCTGCTTTTGAAAATGCCCCTCTGAGTAAAAAGCCGCTAATCGCTGCCGCTGCTGCCGGAATTGTCTCCGCAGTGGTCGTCGCACTCGTCAGCTTTATCTCCGCGAGTGCTGCCCCCCAAGACAGCAAAACCTCTACAATTTCCCACCTCCGCAACACCAGTTGGGTCATGAGTCTGGCCGCAGGTGCTGCTACCTTTGGAACTACCCTGGCTTTAGGGCGAATCACGACTCGGCAAATCAAAAAAACTACCGAAGACCTCCATTCCCAGTTTGATTCGGTCTCTGGCGGCAACTTTAATGCCCAGGCAACCGTGTACTCAGAAGACGAATTCGGTGCCCTGGCAGCTGGGTTCAACCAAATGGCTCGCGTCATCCTGACAACTACATCTGAAGCTCAACGCAAAGCTGAAGAGCAAGAACAAGCGAAAGAAGACCTGCAACGTCAAGTGATTCGATTGCTGGATGATGTGGAAGGTGCCGCTCGTGGGGATTTGACCGTGCAGGCAGAAGTGACCGCAGACGTTTTGGGAGCCGTTGCCGACTCCTTCAACCTGACCATTCAAAACTTGCGAGAAATTGTTCAGCAGGTGAAGATGGCGGCTCGACAAGTCAGTAAAGGGGCGACTGACAGTGAAGTATTTGCTCGCGGTTTGTCTTCCGACGCCCTGCGACAGGCAGAAGAGCTGGCGGTGACTCTCAACTCGGTTCAGGTGATGACAGGCTCGATTCAGCGGGTTGCTGAAAATGCCAGAGAAGCAGAAGAAGTTGCTCGCGCCGCCTCTGCCACAGCCCTGAAAGGCGGTGAATCCGTAGAACGAACAGTGGCAGGAATTCTGCAAATTCGCGAAACCGTCGCAGAAACAACTCGAAAAGTCAAACGTCTTGCTGAATCTTCCCAAGAAATTTCTAAGATTGTCGCGTTGATTTCAGGGATCGCTTCCCGAACCAACCTCCTAGCACTCAATGCCAGTATTGAAGCAGCACGCGCCGGTGAGGCGGGTCGGGGCTTTGCTGTGGTGGCAGATGAAGTGCGACAACTCGCAGACCGAGCCGCGAAAGCTCTCAAGGAAATTGAACAGATTGTGCTGCAAATCCAGAGCGAAACGGGTTCGGTGATGATGGCAATGGAGGAAGGCACCCAACAGGTGATTGATGGAACGAAACGGGCAGAACAGGCAAAGCGGAGTTTGGAAGACATCATTCAGGTGTCAAATCGGATCGATGCCCTGGTTCGCTCGATTACTGCTGACACGGTGGAACAGACAGAAACGTCTTCTGCTGTTGCCCAAGTAATGCAATCGGTGGAACTGACCGCACAAGAGACCTCTCAGGAAGCGCAACGGGTGTCAACTGCGCTGCAAAACTTGGTTGGCGTAGCACGAGACCTGCTAACTTCAGTTGAACGCTTCCGCATTGAAGCGACTGAAGGGAAATAAACTCAGGAGTCAGCAAGTGTAGGGCAAAAACAACTGAAGATTGCCCTAGAAACGAGATTCATCGGGTTTCTGCAAATCGGGCAAAAATCAATGATGTCGATTCCGAGTAGATTGGGTACATTAAAGCAATCTAGTGGAGAAAAATTCTTCTTTCTCCAACTCAGCACTCCCTACGCGAAGCCGCCGTATGGGCGTCAATAGCACTCAGCACTCTCGAAGGATACTGCTATGCAGCCGGAGCAACAACAGCGAATCATGGGCTACTTCATTGAGGAGGCGAAAGACCACCTCAATACCATTGAACAGGGATTGGTAAATCTGCAAAGCACGATTGAAGATTCTGAAATGGTGAATGAAGTTTTCCGCGCCGCCCATTCGGTCAAAGGCGGCGCGGCAATGTTGGGAATCATCAGTATTCAGAGAACCTCCCACCGCTTAGAAGACTGCTTCAAAGTCCTCAAAGAGTGTCCGGTGAAGATTGACCAAAAGCTGGAGTCTCTGTTTTTGAAGGTTTCCGATACGCTCAAGGAACTGATAGAGCAACTCAGCGGTCCGTTTGGTCTGACCGAGGAAATTGCTAACGGTATCATGTCAGGCGTTGAGCCGGTATTTGAGGAACTGAACCAGCACATGGAGTTCCTGGTGAATGGGACTAGCGGGAATGTCTCCTTAGAGGCGGCTAGCAGCGCTCAAGCGGCAGGGGCGGCAACAGCGGCAAGCGGCAACTACCTTCGAGATGGGCAAGCGCAAAAACGATTCCAAAGCGAGGTACTCAACCAGCTGCGCGAAATGTTGCAGCTATTTAAACAACCCGACCAGCCCAGGTGCAGACAACAGCTTCAGGAAATCTGCAACTCCTTACAACGGATGGGCGAAGAATATGAATGTCCGAAGTGGTCGGAACTAATTCAGGCTTCGGCAAGCGCGATCGCAAATCCAGAAAATCCCTATCGCACTCTAGCTACCGTCGTTATTAAAGAAATTAAACAAGCCCAAGAACTGGTGCTAGCGGGTCGCGCCAGCTCAATTGAGCCGAGTTCTCAACTTACTTCCCTCATACCATCTGCCGCCACTCCACCACTGTTGGCAGAACTGGATGCTGAAGCATCGCTAATCTATTCAGCCCAAGAGCTAGCTGGGGCAACTACTGCGGTTGTACAGACCCGAAATCTTGCGTCTGTACAACCGCAGCATTCCATGACCCCGGCAGAAGCCGGAAATTCCCGTCAAAGCCGACCCAAAGCAACCGACCGTTTTAACTACTCAGAGACGTTTATTCAAGAAGAACGGTTTGCGGCTACTGAATCGGGGGCTGGCTTGAAGGAATCCTCTCTCACGTCCGCGAATTCAGATACGACGTTCTCCAGTCAATCGAGTATCAAATCAGGCCGGGGTAAGGACTCTGCTAATCATCCTGCCGATCCCAACGGACCGGAAGTTGGCATGGCAGAACTCAACAGCCTTGCTGACTTGTTTGAAGGGGAAGCCCCGGATCTGGATGAAACCTGGCAAGAAGAACAAGTCATTGGCGATGGGTCAGAGAATATGACCACAGAGCGTCAGGAATGGTTGAATCTTGAACAAGAAAACGACTTTTCTGACTTGCTGGGGGGTGATACAGATGGGTTAGGAACCTCTGCCACGCCAGCAACTGATGGAGATGATTTAACTTTATTTGGATTTGGAGAAGACTTAGTAGAGGAAGGCGAAACACCTTCGGCGGGAAGCGAACAAGAAGATGTCGCACAATTGTTCGCAGGTAGCGTGTCAGAAGGAAATGGAGCGGAAGATGATTTTGCTGACCTGCTGTTTGAGGTAGATACCCCAAGCGCAGCTTTAGAAGCAACCCAATCAGAAAATTTAGCCAATCTCTGGAGTGACAGTTTCCTAGAGGATGAAGGCTTTGAGCAACAGGAGATTACCAATCCTCTCAACGAGGCGCTAGCGACTGCTACAGACGAAGATTTATTAGACATTCTCACCTCTGAAAATGTGGACTTGGCTCTCTTGGTGACAGAATCAGAAGCGTTAGAGTCCGAAGAAGAGCTGTTCGGTGCGGCGGGTGTAGAGGCTCCCGAAAATAACTCGATTTTCGAGGCAGGGGCGACAAATCAGGAGTCGTCAGACTGGGAATTGATGACAACCAGCACGCTGTTTGGCGAAGCAGCCGAGAACGGCAACCAGGAAGTTCCAGAAGAGTTAGAAACTCCATTGATCATGTCTACAGAAGGATCGGACTGGGCTGCGGATTGGTCGAACGAAGATTTGCAGGTACTCGATAGTGTTTCTGCGACCGAGCCAATCGCCCCTACTGGTAAAGATTTGCCAGATTTTGGTTTTGAGGATGAGCAGAGTACGAGTACAGCTTTAACAGGCGATTTGGAGATGAGTGGCCTGTTGGAAGATGAAGTTGATTTAACGGCGGCGGGTTGGGAAGAAGAACCAGACTTTAGCAACTTGGAGCTGTTTGAAACCCCAGAAGCCAGACCAGATACGGACGATGTTCTTGATGAACTGATGTTGGATGACAATACCGATCTGTGGCTTGAGGAACCGATGCCGAGAAACGAGGCAAACGACCTGCTGGACTTGAGCGCAGCGGTAGGAAATCCTTTTGAGTTGGAGGCGATCGCACCCGAAATCGAAGCGGATGCCGTAGGAGATGTTAACCTCGACTTTAATTGGCCTGCCATGCCAGGTGTGGAAGATATCGATGCCAGTACAAGCAGCGTTGATGGAGCTTTCCTAGAGGATTGGTCAGCCGCAGACTTGGCATGGGACGAGACAATCGAACCCGCTGGCTTCTCAGAGTTAACAGCACCTCAGATGCCAGGAACGGCACGAGAAGAAGTAGAAGATTGGGAAAACCAGCTCGATTTCAATGAAACGCTGGTTGAAGAGCCATTCTCAGCTTTAGACGAGCTAGATATTCCCAGCAATTGGGCGTCTCCAGACGCATTTGCACTGGATACAAGCACTTCCGAAGCAGGGAACGAAGAGGCTCTGGACTTGTTAGAGTTACACTCCCCACAACAAACCAGTTCCTTTAGCCTGGATTGGGAAAGCGAAGCGGAAAGCAATGGTAGCGAGATCGAGAACGTAACGCGACAAGAAGAGGCGGATGCGATCGCAGATGTGGATCTGGATGCGATCGCGCTAAACTCCGTTCCTAATCTTACTGAAACTGATTCGGTAGATAGGTTAGACGATTTCTTTGGGTCGCCAACATCAGAGATAGAAACACCAGAATTCGCCTCTCTAGATGAATCTCTTGACGTGAACGGGGAAAACCATGAAGCACCCCAACTTGACGCATTAGATAACTTCTTTGAGCCAGAACCAGAAGCAACTGCAACGACACAATGGGATAGTTCTCTGGACTTTGCCAGCATGAACCTATCCGATGGAAATACAGATGCTTTTGATGCTATCTCAGCAGAGCCGTTACCTAGTCTGTTTGATACGAGCCAGGAAGAGTCGCTCATTTCGGTAGACTCCTCTGATGATTTCTTCGCTACAACCGATGCGTTTTTAGAACTGCCATCAGAGGCAACATCTCAAGGATCTCTGGATGCCGCAGAAAATCTAGAAACAATGTTCGGTGACGAACCATTTTCCAGTAACGAGGCGCTGGATTTGAATGAAGAAAATCTGTTAGCTAGCGAATTCGGCGCTGACTGGGGAATCGGCTCGGCGGTGCCTGTCGAGGCAGCTTTCGAGCTTGATGAGGATCTCTTAGATTCCTCGTTGTCTGCGGAAGCACCAGAGAATCTGGAAGCGATGCTTGGGGAAGAAGCACCCACATCTACTCCAGAAACGCTGGAATTAGCAGATTCCGACCTATTTAACAGCGGCACAGACGATGCTGCGTGGGGAATCGACTTAGCGGCGATGCCGGTGGAGACAGAGAATCTGGAAGCGATGTTTGGGGAAGAAGCACCCGCATCTACTCCAGAAACACTGGCATTAGCAGATTCCGAAGAGGTTCTGGAATTAGCAGATTCCGACCTATTTAGCAGCGGCACAGACGATGCGGAGTGGGGAATCGACTTGGCGGCGATGCCAGTGGAGACAGAGAATCTGGAAGCGATGTTTGGGGAAGAAGAATCACCCACTCCAGAAACGCTGGAATTAGCAGATTCCGACTTATTTGGCAGCGACACGGAGAATGCGGAGTGGGGAATTGACTTGGCCGCGATGCCGGTGGAGACAGAGAATCTGGAAGCGATGTTTGGGGAAGAAGAATCACCCACTCCAGAAACACTGGCATTAGCAGATTCCGAAGAGGTTCTGGAATTAGCAGATTCCGACCTATTTAGCAGCGACACGGAGAATGCGGAGTGGGGAATTGACTTGGCGGCGATGCCAGTGGAGACAGAGAATCTGGAAGCGATGTTTGGGGAAGAAGAATCACCCACTCCAGAA